>OMSQ01000009.1 GCA_900313805.1 uncultured Prevotella sp.
AAATGGGAGGCTAATGCACAGGAGGTTGTGCATAAGTTTCATAGCGACAATCTAAGATTGGGGTCGCAGTTGGTGGTATATCCAAGCCAGACTGCCTTTTTCGTGAAAGGTGGTAAGATTTGTGATGAGTTTACATGTGGCACATACACAATCAAGTCAGAGAATATCCCGCTGTTGGGAAAGGTCATCAACCTGCCGTTCAACGGAGAAACACCATTTAAGGCTGATGTGTGGTTTGTCAATCAGATAGAATTGCTAGATTGCAAATGGGGAACACAGACGCCATTACACATAGAAGACCCGAAATATGAGGTGATTGTCCCTGTACGTGCTTATGGGCAATATG
Organism: uncultured Prevotella sp.; assembly: GCA_900313805.1. GTDB lineage: Bacteria > Bacteroidota > Bacteroidia > Bacteroidales > Bacteroidaceae > Prevotella. The sequence goes on from OMSQ01000009.1 coordinate 347, forward strand.
GAATTAGGATTTCCAAACCAAGAGTATTTCTTGAGAGATTGGTCGGTAATATGCCTTCTTTTGCAACAGTCAATGTGACGGAATACTTCCGTGGTGTTATTCTGTCAAAACTCACTGCCATCATATACAACAAGTTGAAAGAAGACGACGTATCAGTACTGAACATCAATTCCAATGTGGAAGAGTTGGCACAATATGCCAAGGAACGTCTGACAGATATTTTCTTACGTTATGGACTTGAAATCTCGCTATTCAATATCATCTCCATCTCTGTCAACGAAAACGATCCGAGTTTTATACGCCTGAAAGAAGCAAAGGATGCCGCTGCAGAGATCAAGATTATTGGTCGGGAGAACTATCAGATGTCACGATCGTTTGATGTTCTGGAGATAGCAGCCGAGAACGAGAATGGCATGGCTGGTGCTGCTGTTGGGCTTGGCGCAGGTGTGGGTATCGGTGGTGTGGTCGGTGCTATGGCTTCAAGGGCCATCAACACCAACACACAGGACACGAGTGAAATACCACCTATCCCCACCATTGACTATTACTTGGCAATAAGAGGTCAGCGTCAAGGGCCTTTCCCCCAGGAGGCGATTGAAAAGAAAATAGCCAATGGTGAAATAACAGAGAATACCCTTGCTTGGAAGAAAGGACTCAGACAATGGGTAAAATTGGGAGACATGGATGATTTTCAACATCTTTTTAGTGATGAACTCCCTCCACCAATACCAACTGAATAATACGGAAACACAATGAAGAAGATAATCATATTGTCTAGCATGGTTATGCTCATTGCCAACCTGTTGTGTGGGGCAATACTCTCGTTCTATAGTGGTTGCAATGTGGCTCTTAGCAGTGCCGTTATTGTGGTTACAGGAATACTACTCTATCTGACAGATACCATCAACCTGAAAGATGGCTACAAGGTCTCGCTGATGCTCTTATTCACGATAGCAGGAGCATTGGAATTCATACTCTCTTTGATAGCACCCAACCGAATAACAGATAATTGGTGGCTGATTCTTGTAATTGCTCTGATGACGGTTGAGGTTATAATGCTGATAATAGCAAATTCCGTTTCCAATAAAATAAGATAAGTTATGGCAAAGAAACAAATCTTATGTCCTAATTGTGGGGCACAATTAAAGAAATCACAATTAATTGAAATGACATGTCCTTATTGTGGCAGCAAGATCAAAAATCCTCTTAACAAATTGAAAGGAGGTGGAGAAATCATTGGGAGTATTGTACCATTTAATGTATCCAAAACGCATGTAATGGAAGCTATCTTCAGTGAATTTATAAACAAAAATAAAATTCCACAGGATATTTTCGACAAGTTAGAAATCGTTTCTATTGAACAGTATTACCTGCCAATGCGTCGTTTTTGTGGATCTTTTGAAGCAGATTGGTCATGTACGGTAGTTTATCGTACATATAGCCAAGGTAATAGTTACGAAGAACGTAGGCCTGCAAGTGGCACAGCAAGAGGCAACTTCGCAAAAATGGTTTTAGCACACAACGGGCAAGATATGCCCAATGGGATTCAAAATTTTGTCAATGTGATAAGTATAACTTCCGAATTGCATGATAGTATAAAGAAAATAGAACAATCGTATCTACAAGACGAGAATGGGAGTGATATCAGAGTCATACAAAGCAACCTTACCATTGATGACTGTTGGAATGACAAGTCTCTCGAAAAAGAAATAGTAAATGTCGCACACGATGCAGCAAGGTCTCAGACATCATCGTGGGATACGCGAGATTTCAGAAGTTCGGAAAGATGGCGATACAATTATACCGATTTAATCCTAATGCCCATTTGGTATCTTCGCTATAAATATGATGGACAAGAATATTACTTTATTATGGACGGGCAAGATGGACATTTTTATTATACCTGGCCTGAGGATGACACTTCTGGTTCACGATTATTGAAACTTTTTTTACGTTTATCATTGATGGTTGCTATTCTTGTCATATTTTTGGTTAGCATTAAGGATGCAATTTCAAAATCAATAGAGCCAATTTCAGTTTTTGCATCAACGGGAGGTTTTATCTTGATCGGTCTATTTATTTTGGAATATAGCGAATCGTCAAAGGAATTGTCATCAATAAAGAAAATAGGTTTAGCAAAATTCCGTAATGAGACCCCTCCTGATATTTCTGTAAATTATGTTCGTTTTAAGCGAATAAATCAAATCCTGATGTGGGTGCTAATTGGTGTCGTTGCGGTTTGGTCATGTATCGCTTATAAAGAACAAACTAAATATTACGAACAAAAGCTTTTGCAAGCACAACAAAAACACGAACAAGCACAACAAAAACACGAACAAGCACAACAAAAACACGAACAAGCACAACAAAAACACGAACAAGCACAAGCCGAAATTTCAAAAATCACTCCCGATTTATTCTTCTATCAATCAAAAGGTGAGATAGGTCATTTGAAGCAAGACATTCGGAACAGGTTAAATGAACTTGGCTTTGTAAAAGAAGAGAGTAAGAGTAAGATAAGTAATGGTAAGGAGAAATACACTCTTTATTCAAATGAAAACCCATTGGTAAGAGTGTTAATTAATTTTGAATATAATCCTTTATACCAAAATTACTTTGATAAAATCAACTGTATAAAGATTTCTGTTGTTGACGATAGATTGGCAAGCAGTTTTGTTGAAGAATTCAAATCTAAACTTAAAAGCATGGGCTATAAGTTTGAGCTTTATTCGCCATCATATATCAGTCCATACGGACCCGATAAATCTTATATGCTCATTGAAGAAACTCACGAAGAAGACGATATGGGTATTATTAGACACTACGTAAAATATAATGCCGTTGTATTTGAGGGGAATGATATTAACTGTTATGCCCATGATGAGATTGAATATAATACATGAAAGGAGGAATATAGCATAATATGAAATACAGCATCATCTACGCGGTTATCCGCCCTGAGATATCCGAGAGGGTTAGTCTCGGTTTGATTATTGTAGACGGCAACAAGGTTGATATGCGTTACTCACCTGAGAAGTTGGATGCTGTGCGCACTCTGTTTCCACCAAAGGAATACAAGTTCCTAGTGGAGGTTGTCAAATCCATGCCTACGAACAACAGTATCAACAGTGTCGAGGCAGTAAACTACCTGTCTCGCTATTCCAACAATCTTATTGCAGTATCTCCATTGCAGACCATTGACATTGCTCCCTCTGAGCAAAACAAGGAGCGCCTGTTCAGTAGTTACGTCTACGAATCCGCCTAGACCTCCCTAATCACCATGTCGGGAGGACAGTCGTACATCACGCGGGCGTGATTGGTGCGTATCAGGCGGCTGTCAACGGTTTTGCCGGTGGCGCGGTCGATGGTGTCGCGATACACCTCGCCGTTGCGGTAGACGATGCCATTCTCGCGGGAGAAGAACTCGTTCTCGGCATGGATGTGGAAGGTGTGGGGCAACTTCTGCATGGCACGCAGCTCGCCGCGAAGGTATTCGTCGTCAACCCTGAGACGAAGCTGGTAGGTATTCTCCGTCTCATTCTTGATACGATAGTCTATGTAATTATATGATATGCTGGTGCCGGTGCCGAAGGGTATCTGACGACCGAAGTCGGGGAAGAGGTCGAGGGCATCGTGATGATGGTGCTCGGTGATAGTGAGTTCACTGTGCAGCACCATCCAGTGGATGAGGTTGGACAACTGGCACAGTCCGCCGCCGATGCCTTTGTCGGGGCGCCCCTTGGCGATGGTGAGTCCTTCTTTGTAGCCTTTGCGCTGTGTGGTACGTCCTATCATCTTCCAGACAGAGAAGGTCTCGCCCGGGTGAATGATGAGTCCGTCGATACGTTTCACTGCCAGTGCCAGGTTAGTGGCTTTGTTCTCCTGCAACCGCATATCCACATTACCCAGTCGGCGGCGTATAAGCGAGTTGTGACTATAGATGAGCACAGGCAGCGGTGAGTCTGCCCTTTCCTTGGCAAATGCGGTCTTATGGAAGAGGTCCTTCAAATGCCTCTTCAATATTTCCTTCTCAGTAGACAGACGATAGGTGAAAGGAGAAATCTCACAAAACTGTTTCCTTGGCATATTTTTCTGCTTTAAATGTCACAACGTGTGCAAAGGTAAACAATTTCTCCGTAAAACGGTGCAACACTTCGCTTTTTGTAAGAAAAAGGCTCCCCCCGCCATACATAGATGACGGAGGGAGCGAATATAAAAGAATCAGGATGGTCTATTTCTTCTCCACGGTGAGCACACCATTGGCTACGCCTGAGGTGAGGTCGATGGTGAATACGTATGTCTCGCCCTCGGTGAGTGTGGCATCATCCTTGAGGAAGATGTTACCGTTGTCACTGTCAGCGGCATTGACGCGGAACCATGGGTTGTCAGACTCGAGGTGATATGTACCGCCCTGTCCGTTGAACTCGACGCCCCAAGTGGGTTGTCCGAAGAACTTGAAGTTGATGCCGGTGGCAGAGAGAGTCTCGCCCACGGTGAGGGTGATGCGGTACTTCTTGGCTGCTATGGGAGCCAGGCACTGATCCCACTCTGGGTCGGTCCACCAGCCCTTGTTGTTGCCTGCCGAGAGCGAGGGCTTGTTGACACACTCGCTGCCGATGACCCATACAGAGCCCGTGCCGTCCTCCTTCAGAGTGGCAGGATTGCCTTCTTCATCCACGGGATAGACCTGCACGTACTTGTAATCCTCGTAAGCCACGAAGGCGTAAGAGCCATTGATGCAGAGGAAGGAGTAAGAGCCGTCGCCGTTAGACTTGAGGAAATCGTAATCGACAGTCCAGGTGTCATCTACCACGCCTTCAAACTGCAGGTCCATGCCTTTCTTCACGTCCATCACATACGGGGTCTTATTCTCGAGTATGACAGACTGCACGCCCATGCCGGCACCCTTCTTCACGGTGAGTACACCATTGGCGCATCCGGCGGTGAGGTCGACGGTGAACACGTAGGTGTCGCCCTCTATCAGTGTGGCATCACTCTTCAGGTATATGTTACCATTGTCGTGTCCGCCTGTGCCATCGCCAACGCCGAAGATGTCGCTCTCGCAAGAGAGGTGATGGTCGGTGGCAGTGCCGGTGAACTCAATGCCCCATGCCGGCTGGCCGAAGAACTTGAAGTTTACATCGGAAGCAGAGAGCTGCTGTCCCACAGTGAGGGTGATCTGATAAACCTTCGGGCGTATCTGAGCCAACGACTGGTCCCACTCGGGGTCAGTCCACCAACCCTTGTTGTTGCTCGTGGTGAGATACGGCTTGTTGATGCCATTGCCACCGATAATCCACAGACCACCAGAGCCATCTGCCTGTATGGTGGCAGGAGCATCCTTGGCACCTGCATAGCACTGCACGAACTTGTAACTGTTGTATGCTATGATGGTGTAGGCACCGTCGATAGCGCGGAAGGTGTAAGTGCCGTCGCCGTTAGCCTCGAAGTAGTCGGGATCCACATACCACTCCTCGTTGACTATGCCACCGATGGTGTACTGACGGCCCTGTATCATGTCGCGCTGTATCACGTTGTCGCTCTCGGAGAAGAGCAGGGGCACTATGGCGATCTCCTCCTGCGGAGCCCACACGAAGTCGCGGGTGTTGAACGATACGGTGATGTCGCCAGGCTCATTGGTCTGGAAGTCGAGGTTGCCCTTCTTTCCGAGTTCTATGTCCGAGCCGTTGGAACCGAAGAGCCATTCGCCGTCGGCAGTTTCGAAATGTCCCTTGAAGCCTGTCTGTGCCGTGTTGTACTGGCAAGTGTAGTTATAGTCGTCGGTCTCGGTCATCTCGTAGGTCTCGCCAGCAGCGTTGACGAACAGGAGGTCGGAGAAGTGCGGTCTTTCCACTTGCATAGACACCAGCACGACGGTGGTGGAAGTGGTGACATTCTGCAGGGTGAGGCGTACCTGAGCCTCGCCGTTGGGTATGTATCTGAGGAAGGGAGCATGCAGGGACACGGTGTAGTTTCCTGGTTCCTTGGTGCGTATCTGCTGCTCGGAAACCACCTCATTGCTGAACAGCAGTTCTGCCTTGAGAGTGGAGAGGTCGGTGCCCTTGGCATCGCGGCAGTTGACAGAGAACTCAAAGTCATCACCCATCATTACCGTTCCTATCTCCTCGGAATTGATCTGCGGGTCGCCCTGTTTGACTATATTCTGATAGTCATCATCTACGCATGCTGTGAGCAGAGGCATAGCGAGGAGGGCTGCTAAAAAGAATTTGATATGTTTCATATTAAACTTCATCTAAGAGTGATACTTAATGAGTGATAATCAATTCCACTTACACGACACCACACTCTGTGCGGGCACTGCCACCTGGAAGTGGTTTGCGCCATCGCTCACTGTAGGAGTGAGGGCCTCGTCGGAGGCATTGAGTATTACCAGAGCATAACTGCCGTCGGCATTCTGGAAGGCGGAGTACACCACGCCACTCTTGCTCACGCTGCGCTGTGTGGTACCTATGCGCACGGCGCCCGGGCGCACCACTGACGACATGTGAGAGATGACATAGTAGTGAGAGTTGTACGAGAGGGTCTTGTAGTCAGTAGAGATGTCTACTGCTCCGTAGCAGGTCTGGCAGCCGCCGTCCATGTTCGGTCCCATGTTCTGGTCGAGCATGAGGTTCCACACCAGCACGGCCTTACACCACTGGTTCACAGTGCCGAGAGTGACGTTTTTCATGTCCTCGATAAGACGCTTTGAGAGATTGCGTCCGTCGTTCCATGTGCCTATGCTGCTCTCAGAGAAGATGAGTTCCTTGTCAGGAGCCTGGTTGTGTATGTCCGTGAGTTCGGTGTTCGAGCCTCCGTAGTCGTGATAGGCTGCGCCCACCACCAGTTCAGAACCTTCGAAACTGCCTCCCATGGCATCATACACCTTTACGGGATAGTCGTTCTGGTCTTCATTGCCATCGTAGTTGTAGTTATGGTCGAACACATAGATCTTGGTATCAATGCCATTCTGATTGAAGGCCTTTGCCAGTTCCATCACGAAGGGAGCCTCTTCCTGCCACGGCATGTAGAGAGAAGCACAGTTGGCATGGTTGAGGGGTTCGTTCTGCGGGCTCACGGCATAGATGTCGATGCCCTGCTGCTTCATGGCCTGCACGAAGAGCACGAAGTACTTGGCATAGTCGGCTCTCATGGCGGGGTTGAGGTGTCCGTCGGTCCACGAGTCGTATGGCTGCAGGTTGTCGAGGTTGTTCACCTTCATCCACTTGGGACAGGTCCAGGGAGCGGCGATAATCTTCACATCGGGATTGATGGCCAGAATCTCCTTGAGAATAGGTATCACATACTGGGTCTCGTCATTGTGCAGAGCGAAGTGCTCGAGTCCCTGTTCATCGCAGAGAGAATATTCGGTGCTGGAGAAGTCGCAACAGCCGATGGAGATACGTGCGTAAGACACTCCGTAGCCCTCGGTGGTGCTGTAAGTCTTTTTCAAGAAGGCAGCACGCTCCACGGGGTCCATCTTCATCAGGTTATAGCAGGTGGAGTAAGTGATGGCAAATCCGAAGCCGTCCATAGTCTGATAGGTCTGCGCGGGATCTATCTGTATGGTGGTAGGAGCCATGTTGGGTGTGGTGAGCAGTTCTGCCACGGAAGCATCGAGGCGCTGTGTGCCCGAGCCGGTAGTAGTGTAGACGGTGGCTACGGGACCTGTGGGGGCAGGAGGTGTGGGCGTGGACGGTTTCTCAGTACCATCGATAGAGCCCTCATTGGTGCATGCTGCCAGAGAGAGCAGCAGTGCAGATGCTATGCTTATGATTGACATTTTCATTGGGTTATAGTGTTTATTAGTATCCGGGGTTCTGTTCAAGATTGATATTCTCATCGAGTGCAGACTGCGGCAGGGGCAGGAGGTAGGAATTCTCGTCGTAGAGCTTGCGTTGTGGCAGTCTGCCTGAGTCTTTGCCATACACGGCATTCATGTACTGCTCCACCTTGTTGTTGCGGCAGAGGTCAAACCAGCGCTGTCCTTCGAAAGCCAGTTCCAGTCGGCGTTCGTGCAGCACCTTCTCCACCATGTCGCCCGAGGCATCGATGGGGTCGAGTTGCACACGGTTGCGTATCTGGTTGACCAGTGCGGCAGCCTGAGCGGGTTTGTCGAGATGAGCGTAGGCCTCGGCCTGGAGCAGGAGGATATCAGCCAGACGCAGCTTATAGCGGTTCTGGTAAGATGAGCGGCACTTGTACATGAAGGGATAGTGCGAGGCGGGATAGTAGTTGTTCCATGTGCACTCATAGTACACCACACTCTCCTGGAAGCGGATGTTGTCGCCCGATTGTTCAAAGTCGCTGATGAGGTCTCTTGAAGGAGTGACCCACTTAGCCCATGTGAAGTAGAAGTCCCAGTCGTCGAGTTGTCGTCCGTACATCCATGTCTCCCAGTTGCCTGCACCTGTGGTGTATTGCACCTCGAGGATACCCTCAGACGTGTTGCGCTTCACGCACGATTTGAGGTCGTCGTTGTATCCGAAGAGCGTGGCGAAGTCGGGTTCCAGTTCCATTCCCGGCAAGCTGGCGAGTTGGTCGGCATATTCCACCACCCTCTGGTAGTCCTGCATGGGTTTCTCAGCATACACCTTAGCCAGCATGGCCAGTGCCACAGCCTTTGACAAGCGTGTGCGGTCGGAAGAATTGAAGTCGGGAGCATACTTCAGTCCCTCGTTCAGGTCATCAATAATCTGCTGATAGCACTCCTCGGTTGAGAGTTTCGGCGGGTAGTAGGTGGGATACACCTCTTCCACATTCTCCGAAGTTATGGTGCGTGCTATGTCGGTGATGACGGGGAATGAGCCCCAGAGTCGAGCCATATCGAACATGATGAGCGCGCGGAACAGTCGTCCCTGTGCCTGCAACTGCTTACATTCTGCCTCGGTCACCTCGCCCTTTGCCAGCAGGTCGTCGAGACCGTTGATGAGCACGTTGGCCTGAGCGATGTCTGCCAGGTATCTGGACCAGTCGCGGCTGAGCACCGAGTTGCTGGCATCGATAGAGTTGGTCTCGTAGGGCACCACTTCGGCACCTGTAGTACCAGCGTAGGCATTATCGGAATGACATTCTGCTATGAGCAGCAAGTCGAGCGACCAGTGCTCCTGTCTGTTACGCAGCAGTTGGTAGAGGTTGGTGAGCTGGTCGAGTGCTGCCTGTCTGTCCTTGAGCACAGCCGAAGTCTCCTCGGTGAGTGTGCCCTCGGTGAGTTCCGTGGGTTGAGAGATGGGCTCCAGGTCGAGCGAGCATCCCGTCAGAGTGGCAGCCAGCAGGGCGGTATATATGAAATATTTTTTCGTTTTCATGATGAGTATGTTATTAGAATTCTACTTTCAGTCCGATAGAGAACGATTTGCACAGAGGATAGGTACCCCAGTCGAGTCCTTGCACGGCACCGCTGTTTCCACTCTGGTTCACCTCCGGGTCCATACCCTTGTATTTGGTGAGAGTGAGCAGGTTGGTGGCCGAGATGTAGGGCATGAGTTTGGTGAGGTGCAGCTTGCTGATAAGTTTGCGTGGGAAGTCGTATGAGAGCGACACATCCTTGAGTCGGATATAGGAACCGTCTTCGAGGAAATAGGAAGAGTTGTGCATCTCAAATCCTGCCTTGGGCACATCGGTGATCTGTCCGGGCACTCTCCAGCGTTCGAGCACGCGTGTGGTCTGGTTCTTACCATCGTACATGCCTTCAGTCTCCATACGTCCTACGTTGTACACATCGTTACCGTAAGAGCCCTGGATGAGTATGCTGAGGTTGATGCCCTTGTAAGAGAAGGTGTTGGTGAGGCCGAAGGTGAAGTCGGGGTTAGGATCGCCGATATAGGTACGGTCTGAAGCCGACACCATGCCGTCGCCGTTCACATCGCGGTACATCAGTTCACCTGTCTCGGGGTCCACTCCATCACTGATATATCCCCAGAAGGAGCCAAGGGGGCGTCCAGGGGTGTTGCGAACCACGCTCTCGTTCACATAGTCGGTGGTTCTAGCTGAATAGTAGATCTGAGTGAGTTTCAGGCTCTCCAGTTTGTTGCGGTTGAAGGAGATGTTGAAATCGGTGTTCCAAGTGAAGTCGTTTGTAGCGATGTTATGAGAATTAACAGTGAACTCCCATCCTTTGTTTATCATCACGCCACCGTTGAATGGCAGAGAGTTGGCTGCTGCAGAACCAGTGGGCAGTGTGATCCACATGAGCATGTCGCTTGTGCGCTTGTAGTACCAGTCTGCCGAGAAGCGCAGGCGGTTGTTGAACATGCTGATATCGATACCTATGTCGGTCTGCGATGTAGTCTCCCAGGTAAGTTCAGGATTAGAGAGCGAAGACTGCGAGCGAGTGGGCAGTGCGTTGGAATCGTGTCCCTCGCCGAACCACTGCTGACGGTTGATGTTGTATGAAGCGAGGTAGCTGAAGCTGCCCAGTCCGCTCTGGTTACCGGTCTGTCCCCAACCTCCGCGTATCTTCAGGTCGTCAATCCATTTCACGTTCTCCATGAACTTCTCGGACGACATGCGCCATGCTGCAGAGAACGAGGGGAAGTAGCCCCACTTGTGTCCGGGAGCCAGTTTACTGCTACCGTCGGCACGCACATTGGCAGAAACGAGGTATTTGTCATTAAAGTTGTATGACACACGTCCGAAGAACGACTGCATGGCCCAGTGGTCGGCGTATGAACCTGTGCCATCCCATGATATCTTGTTGGCTCCGTTGAGGGTCTTGACATCATCGTTGGCATAGTGTGAACCGTTAATCCAGTTGTTGCTGCTCTTGTCGGTAGTGCTTGAAGAACCTATCATGGCATCGAGATTGTGCAAGCCGAAGGTTTTCTTGTAGTTGAGCACATTGTCAAAGGTGAGAGTGGTACGAACGCTGCGTGCATCGTAGCCTGTACCATGGTTGTCACGTCCGTTGAGTGTCTCGTATGGGTCGAGGAAGTTCATGGTAGTGCCATGAGTGCGCTCCATGGAGAGGCTGGATGTGAGTTTCAGTTCCGGCAGGAAGGTGATGGTGGCCTTGCCTGTGGCAATGAGTTTGTCGTATTTAGTACGGTTGTCCTTCGTACGTGCTATGTTTTCCAGTGGTGATGTGATGTTCACACCATAGAAATTGGTATTGTAGCGTGTGGGGTACTCAGGATCCCAGATGGGGGCGTAGGTGGGGGTGTTGATTACCGACATGAGTACGCCGCCACGGTTGGCACCATTACCAGAGATAATGCCGCCGCGATATGTATAGTCTGAATATGTGACGCTGGCATTGAGTCGGAGCCATGATTTCAGGTCGTTTTCAATCGCTGCACGGAAGTTATAGCGTTCGAAGTCGGTGAGTTTGATGACACCATCCTCCTTGGTATAACCGCCGGAGAGGTAATAGCGCAGGCGGTCGTTGCCATTGGTTATCTGCAGCTGGTAGTTCTGCACGGCACCTGTGCGGAAGGTCTCTTTCTTCCAGTCGGTTTGGTCGGTGAGTCCGTCGGGCAGTTTCACCAGTCCAATCTCGTCCATGAGTTCCTTATACTCCCATGCGTTAAGCACCTTGGGTGTGTTGTTCACCTGGCTGAAGGAGTAGTGTGCATTGAGCGACACCTTTGCCACTCCGTTCTTTCCCTGCTTTGTGGAGATGATAATCACACCATTGGCAGCACGGCTACCATAGATGGCAGCAGACGATGCATCCTTGAGCACCTGGATATCGTCGATATCATCGGCAGCGAGGAAGTCGATATCCTCGAATGGCACTCCGTCCACCACATACAGCGGGTTGTTGGAGCCGTTAAGAGAAGTGGTACCGCGCACGCGTACGGTGGGTCCCGAACCAGGCTGTCCGCTAGCCTGTGATATCTGCAGACCGGCAGCCTTGCCCTGCATGCCCTGTGCGGCACTTACGATGGGACGGCTCTCCAGGTCTTTCGTTGACACGCTGCTCACGGCTGTGGTCACGTCCTTGCGGCGTACAGAACCGTAACCGATGGCCACCACCTCATTCAGTGTGTTGGCCTCTTCCTCGAGTGTTACACGCATGCCATTGGCTGCAGCCAGTTCCAGTGTGGAATAACCCACATAGCTGAAGCGCAGAGTGGCACCTTTGTTCACCTGAATGGAGAAATGACCATCGATATCGGTCAACACTCCATTGCTCGTGCCTCGCTCCATAACGGTGGCCCCGATGACGGGCTCGTTCTGCGAGTCGACCACCTCTCCCGCGATGGTGACACGCTGGGCGTATGCCATCGTAGAGAGGACGAGTGCAAATAAGACGAGCCATGCACGCCTCATTGCCATCAAATGTTGTCTCTTTGTCATAAATAGTAGTTGAATTATTAAGTAATAAGGTATAAGCAATTGTTGTAAGAACTGTTGCAAAGATATAATGATTTTTTTTACCTTTATTCGCTATAAAGACTAAAATATGGACAGTTTATCATAGGAAAAATAATCAAAACCCTATATATCAGCAGTTTAACATAAAACAACCAACCAGAGAAATATGGTTTCACATCCACATAGTATGGACAAGAAATGCAAAAAAATGAACTAAAAAATGCTGTTTTGTATCTAAAAACATTACTTTTGCAACAAGATTTCATTATCATTCATAGAAACAAAACCAAAGAACCACCAGAAACCGTATGTCACGCTATATACTACTCTTCTTCCTATGCCTGACGCAGCAAGCCTTGATGATGGCACAGCATGTGAACAAGACCGATGCTCCAGTCAGCAACCTCGTCCTCGACTCGCTCTACCGGTGCCTGGACGATGCCATAGAACACAGCAGCGACTTTTTACGCGCCAAGCAGGAGCGCATAGACGATGCCCTGGCGCGGAGCAGAAATGTGAATATGCTGAACCGCTTCAATGCCTGGCACGACATGTTCGAGGAATACCGGTCGCTGAACAACGACTCCGCCCTGGCCTGTATAGACCGCTGTATAGAGCTTGCTGGTGAACTGAAGCGTGACGACCTGCTCAACACCTGCCTGATGCGCAAGACCCACCAGTATGCCGAGGCTGGTGCCTACGGCGAGGCACTGTACACCATAAGCAAGGTGCAGAAACGCCAGCTGTCGGGCGACCAGCACGAGATGTACTACAATGTGATGCACCACCTGTATGGTGAGATGGCAGCCTACAGTCACGACAATGACTACAAGTATCACTGTTTCCACATAGCCGACCAGTATCGCGACTCACTCTTAGCCATAGCCGACACGTCGAGCATGGTGTACATACGCCAGCGGCAGATAATGCTCAACAACTCGCACGACTATGCCAAGGCCAAGGAGTATAGCGATCGCTGGCTCCAGCTGACACGGGCCGACACTCCGGATTATGCAGAGATGGCCTTCTTCCGCAGCGAGACATACAAGGGACAGAACGACAGCATACAGCAGAAATACTGGCTGTGCCTCTCCGCCCTGTCCGACCTGCGCAGCGGCATAACGAACCAGGCCTCGCTGTGGAATCTGGCCCAGTTGCTGGACATGGAGGGCGACCTGGATCGCTCCTACGCCTACGTGGACTACTCCTGGCGCTGCGCCAAAGAGTTCAACGCCAACCTGCGCTCCTGGCAGGTGTCGAACGTGATGACCGCCATCAACGACCAGTACAAGAACCATATACAGCGTGCCAACAGTCAACTGAGGTGGCTAACTGGCGGCATAGGCTTACTGGCACTGATTCTTTTGGGCATGTTTATCTACGTGAACCGCAAGAAGCGGCAACTGACCATGACTCGTAACGAACTGGCGGAAGCAAACGATGAGTTAGCATCACTCAATACCCAACTGAAAGAAAACAACGGCAAGCTGAACGACACCAATGCCCAACTCTCCGAGGCCAACGGGCAGTTGCAAGAGATGAACGGCCGACTGCGCGAGGCCATCGTGCATTTGAACGACTCCAACCTTGTGAAAGAGGAGTACATAGGAAGATTTCTCAGCATCTGCTCGGAGTATATAGACAAGCTTGATGCCTACCGACTGAAAGTGAACCGTAAGCTCAAGGCCCAGCAATACAACGATGTGCTGCGCATGACCAGTTCAGATCAGTTGCGCGAGGATGAGCTCGATGAACTGTATCAGAACTTCGACACCCTCTTCCTGCGGCTCTTCCCCACGTTCATCGACGAGTTCAACGCCCTGCTGCGGCCGAAGGACCGCATCAGTCTGGGAGAGAAGCGCGGACTGAACACCGACCTGCGCATCTTCGCCCTCATACGTCTGGGTATCAGCGAGAGCAGCAAGATAGCCGAGTTCCTGCGCTATTCACCCAACTCCATCTATGCATACCGTGCACGAATAAAAAACAAGGCCATAGGCAACCGCGACGAGTTTGAGCAGCGGGTGAAGGAAATAGGAATTGCCATAAAGAAAGAATAATTCTTTGTCTTAACTAGCTCATATCTCGCATTTTTTATAACTTTGCAGAAATAATAACCAATAACCGGAAATACTATGAACATAGGCGATAAAGCGCCCGAGATACTGGGCATGGATGAGAATGGCCAGGAGATACGTCTGGCAGACTACAAAGGCAAGAAACTGATACTCTATTTCTATCCCAAGGACATGACCAGCGGCTGCACGGCCCAGGCATGCAGCCTGCGCGACCACTACGACGAGTTGCAGACCGCCGGCTATGCTGTGCTTGGCGTCAGCACACAGGACGGCACCTCGCACCAGAAGTTCATAGCCAAGAATGAGTTGCCCTTCCACCTGATAGCCGATACCGGTCACACGCTGCATGAGGCGTTTGACACCTGGGGAGAAAAGAGCATGTACGGCCGCAAGTATTTCGGCACCTTCCGCACCACATTCATCATCAACGAAGAGGGAGTGGTGGAGCACATCTTCACACCGAAAGAAATAAAGACGAAGATACATGCCGAACAGATACTGAACAAGTGACGGAAAAACACCTTAAATCGAAATAACTATGATAAACAGAGAATTATTACGCCCCGATAGCATCGTGGTGATAGGTGGTTCGAATAATGTGCACAAGCCCGGTGGCGCCGTGGTGCGCAACCTGCAGAGCGGTGGATATCAGGGCACACTGCGCATAGTCAATCCCAAGGAGGACGAAGTGCAAAGCATAAAGGCCTTCCACGATGTGAAGGAACTGCCCCCCACCGAACTGGCCATACTCGTAGTGGCAGCCAAATACTGTCCCGACTACGTGGAGTATCTGGCAGCTAAGAAGCAGTGCAAGGCCTTCATCATCATCTCGGCAGGTTTCGGCGAGGAGACTGCCGCCGGTGCCGCACTGGAGAAGCGCATATTGGAATCGTGCGAGCGTCATGGTGCCGCCCTGATAGGTCCCAACTGCATCGGACTGCTTACCTCCTGGCACCACAGCGTGTTTACCAAACCCATACCCCAGCTCAATCCCAAAGGTGTGGACTTCATCAGCGGTTCCGGTGCCACGGCAGTATTCATCCTGGAGAGTGCCGTGATAAAGGGTTTGCAGTTCAACTCCGTATGGAGCATAGGCAACGGCAAGCAGATAGGCATAGAGGACGTGCTGCAATATATGGACGAACACTTCGATGCCGAGCACGACTCGCATGTGAAACTTCTGTATATAGAGAACATCGCCAACCCCGACAAGTTGCTCTTCCATGCCAGTTCACTCATACGCAAGGGTTGCCGCATAGCCGCCATCAAGGCCGGTTCATCGGAGAGTGGCAGCAGGGCCGCCTCATCGCATACCGGCGCCATAGCTTCGAGCGACAGTGCCGTAGAGGCCCTCTTCCGCAAGGCGGGCATAGTGCGCTGCTTCTCGCGCGAGGAACTCACCACCGTGGGCTGTATCTTCACCCTGCCAGCCATCCAGGGCAAGAACTTCGCCATAGTGACCCATGCCGGCGGTCCCGGCGTGATGCTCACCGACGCCCTGTCAAAAGGCGGACTGAAGGTGCCGGCCATCAGCGGCAAGGAGTCGGAGGAGTTGAAGAGCAAGCTCTTCCCCGGCGCATCAGTGGCCAACCCAATCGACATACTGGCCACAGGCACACCCGAACACCTGGGACTGGCCATAGACTACTGCGAGAAGCACTTCCCCGAGATAGATGCCATCATGGTGATATTCGGCACACCGGGACTGGTGCAACTGTATGAGACCTACGATGTGCTGCACAAGAAGATACTGGAATGTAAGAAACCCGTATTCCCTATCCTACCCTCTCTGCACACAGCAGGTCCCGAGGTGGAGGAGTTCCTGAAGAAGGGACATGTCAACTTCTCCGACGAGGTGACACTTGCCACAGCACTGACACAGGTCATGCGCACTCCCAAGCCGGCCCCGCCAGAGATAGAACTCTTCGGTGTGGATGTGCCCCGCATACGCGAGATCATAGCCGGCGTGAAAGAGAACGGCTACGTGGCTCCGTCGGTGGTTCACGACCTGCTGGAGAGTGCAGGCATACCCTTGGTGCCTGAGACGGTGAGCGACAACCTGGACACCCTGGTGGAGTTTGCCGAGCGCGTGGGCTATCCTGTGGTGGCCAAGGTGGTGGGTCCCGTACACAAGAGCGATGTGGGCGGCGTGGCACTCAACATCCGTTCGAAGGAGCACCTGGCACTGGAATACAAGCGTATGATGAAGATAGCCGATGCCAGAAGCGTGATGGTGCAGAAGATGATATCAGGCACCGAACTGTTTATCGGGGCGAAGTACGAGCCTCGTTTCGGCCACGTGGTACTCTGTGGACTGGGCGGCATCTTCGTAGAGGTGCTCAAGGACGTGTCGAGCGGTCTGGCTCCACTGTCTTACGCCGAGGCTTACTCTATGATACACTCGCTGCGCGGATACAAGATACTGCAAGGCACACGCGGGCAGAAGGGTATAAACGAGAAACGATATGCCGAGATAATAGTGCGCCTGAGCACACTGTTGCGCTTCGCTACAGAGATAAAGGAGATGGACATCAACCCGTTGCTCGCCGATGAAGACCAGGTGACAGCCGTGGATGCTCGTATTTTGATAGAGAAATAAACTGATTATTCGCACCACAGAGGCACGGAGAGCACAGCGATTCATACTTTCAGGCAGCTCTGTGCACTTTGAGACTCTGTGGTGAGATAAAAAAAAAAGTAA
Organism: uncultured Prevotella sp.; assembly: GCA_900313805.1. Classification (GTDB taxonomy): domain Bacteria; phylum Bacteroidota; class Bacteroidia; order Bacteroidales; family Bacteroidaceae; genus Prevotella. The sequence continues at coordinate 17,444 of OMSQ01000009.1, forward strand.
CCATGACAGACGCGAGAATATCAATGAATGCCAATCGTCTGGTGAGATACCTGCAGAAACCAGCAAGCGAGTTCACACGCGAGGACCTGATACGCTACTGCGCAGAGCAGGACATACAGATGGTGAACCTGCTGTATCCCGCCGGCGATGGCAGACTGAAGACCCTCAACTTCGTAATCAACGACCAGTTGTATCTGGACACGATTCTCACGTGTGGCGAGCGCGTGGACGGCTCGTCGCTCTTTGCCTCGGTGGAGGCGAGCAGCAGCGACCTCTATGTCATCCCCCGCTACCGCACAGCCTTTCTTGACCCCTTTGCAGAGATATCCACACTGTCGCTGCTCTGCTCTTTCTTCGACAAGGACGGCAGACCCTTGGAGAGCGCACCTGAGCACACGCTGCACAAGGCCTGCGAGGCCTTCCGCCGTGTCACAGGCATGGACTTCCACGCCATGGGCGAACTGGAGTACTATGTCATCTTCGACGACGACGGGATGTTTCCCGCTGTAGACCAGCACGGCTACCACGAGTCAGCCCCCTTTGCCAAAGCCAACGAGTTTCGTGCCCGTTGCATGCACTACATAGCGCAGACAGGTGGTCAGATAAAATACGGCCATTCGGAAGTGGGCAATTTCTCACTCGGAGGCAAGGTTTATGAGCAGAACGAGATAGAGTTTCTTCCCGTGGCAGCCGAGGATGCCGCCGACCAGTTGACAGTAGCGAAATGGGTGATTCGCAACCTGGCCTACGAGATGGGCCTCGACGTGACCTTTGCTCCGAAAATCACCACAGGCAAGGCAGGTTCCGGACTGCATATCCACATGCGTGCCGTATGCGAGGGCAGGAACCAGATGCTCAGCAACGGTGTCTTGAGCGACAAAGCGCGTAAGATGATAGCCGGCATGATGGACCTGGCACCGAGCATCACCGCCTTTGGCAACAAGAACCCGATGTCCTATTTCCGTCTGGTGCCCCATCAGGAGGCTCCCACCAACGTGTGCTGGGGCGACCGCAACCGCTCGGTACTCGTTCGCGTGCCATTGGGATGGACTGCCGGTGTAGACATGTCGGCACAGGTCAACCCCCTGGAGGGCGAGCACACCTACGACACCACGCAGAAGCAGACGGTAGAGATGCGGTCGCCCGACGGGTCGGCCGATGTGTACCAGCTCATAGCCGGTCTGTGTGTGGCCTGCCGTCACGGTTTCGAGATGGCAGATGCACTGGAGGTGGCAGAACGCACGTATGTGAACGTGAACATCCACGACAGCGCCAATGCCGACAGGCTGGAGCAGTTGGCTCAGTTGCCCGACAGTTGCGTGGCATCAGCCCAGTGCTTGGAGCGTCAGCGCGCGGTGTACGAGGAATACGGAGTGTTCAGCCCTGCCATGATAGACGGCATAATTGCCCATCTGAGCAGCTTCGACGATGCCCAGTTGCGCGAGCAGACCAAGGACTCTCCGGAAGAGATAGAGAAGCTGGTGGCCCGCTACTTCCACTGCGGGTGATTATCATATCTGCTTCGTGACCATTAACACCACAGAGTCACAGAGGACACAGAGTTTTATATTTTTAGCTCTGTGCGCTTTGTGACTCTGTGGTGTTATAATACAAAACTTATTTAGGAGAGCTATTGAAATAGTTCAGACAGTGTGTCATCTCATGAAAGAGCTGAGGCGACACATGATAGTCGGTGACGGGTCGCATGTCACGGTCGTAGACATCGAGCGTCCCTTCACCCCGTTTCTCCACTATGGTATCTCCTGCTATGATAAAGGCGTATATCAGTCCCTCGCTTGCCAGATGGCAGTCACGGCGTATGGTGTCGGTAAGCAGGTGTCCCACGCTGTAGTCGGCTGGCGGATTGGTCACTCCCAGATAGTCGTGCATGAGTGTGGGCACTACGTCGTAATGAGTGGTGCGGTGCTCATATCGCTGTGGCACAGCCCCAGGCCGGTGCACTATCATTGGCACCCCTATCTGCCAGCGTGAGAAGTTGCCACTGTGTCCCCAGAAGTTTTGGTGATTCTCATTAAACTCCTGTGCGTGGTCGCCAGTGATGATGACGATGGTATTCTCGTCAAGGTGCTGTTGTCGGAGTGCCATAAGCACCTGCCCTATCATCCCGTCGGTCACTGCACACACGTTCTGATACAGATTGAAGAACGGTACGGGGTCGGTGTCGTTGCTGAGCGCAGCATAGTCGGCATATTTCCATGAGGGTTGGAACCGGTATAGGCTGTCTTCGGGCACCTCTATGCCGTGTGGCAGGTCGTAGAAGAGCATGGAGAAAAATGGTCTGTCGCCACTGGAGAGCGCAGGCAGTTCCGCTATGAAATCCTCCGTGATGCGGCGGTCTCGCTGCAAGGGTGTGTCGCCCGGAGTGTTGGAAGGCACCCCCTCCACCCTGCCGAATATCCTCTTACGGAACGGCGGGTTCTCGAACGTGGCCGAAGCATGCACCCGTATGTCATAGCCGCACTGTTGCAGTTGGTCAATGAAGAGCGGCTGAATGCCGTCGGCCTCAAAGTCATCCCAGTAGGTGGGTGGCGCACTTGTAAAGAGTCCGAACACAGCGAAGCGTGTGCCGTTGGCACAACTGAAATGATTGTCGTACTGCTCATTGGCCTGTGCGTACTCATACACATGCGGCATACACTGCTGTGTGAGCGTGCGCTTGCTCCACGAGTCGACCAGTATCAGCACAATATTTGGCAGTTTGTCGCGCTGTTCCCTCACGATGGGTTGCAGCGGATAGCAGAGGTCTGTATGTCGCTGACTCAGTTCCGCGCCCTTGTCTTCTGGCGGTGTCAGTCCCCATTTCTTCAGCATCTTGCTGGCAGAGAGGGGGAAATAATATGGTATCAGTCGCTTTGACTTGGCGATGGACTGCACATTGTAGAACGCCCCCCACACATGCATGGCATTGGCGAGGATGAAGATGGCCAGCACGCCGCAGAGCAACCATTTCAGCCGTCGGCGAGAGAAGAGACGCTCCACCCGCTCTATCAAGTAATACAGAGCAACAGCTACAGCCGCCACTATGAACAGAATCAGTCCCTCCTTCAGGTACAGGATGGCATCGAAAGTGAATATCTCCCCGGCATTCTGTCCGAAGAGCAGGTCGAGCACTATGCCATTGATATGGAATCGGTATATGCTATACACCTGCATGTCGATAGTGACGAGCATAGCCAGCAGAGCAGTGCCTCCCACCAACACCACAGGTGCCAGTGAGCGAGTGCGGTGCCAACGGCTCATGAGCAGTGCTGGCAACAGCAGAGCCAGCAACAGCATGGCAGCATGGCCGAAGCACGAGGCGACGAAGAAGATCCACCCCGTCGCGTCCATCACCTGCAGTGTGGTGTCGCCTTTTATAAACAAGCAGAACAGCAGTGCTATATACAGCACTGCTGTCAGGTAGTATAACAATAGCCTGCGCATATAAGCTGCGAGCAAACACTATTTCTCAGGCGCCTTGGTGGTCAAGCGCACATTGGTGAGCAAATCGCGGTGGTCTTCCCATCCCTCGCCCTTGATATTGAGGCACTTGGGCTGTTTCACGTCGGGCAGAGAGGCTATTCGCTGGCCGTTGACGTATATCTTCATGGTGCCGTCTACGAATGACAGAGCGAAGTGGTTCCAACTGTTTTTCTTCTCCACCTCGGCCAACTTGCTGTAGTTGCCTTCCATGCCCTCGTCGTTTTTCTTGTATATACTCCAGCTGATATTCTCCTCTGTCCTGAGTGCCAGTTCGCTCTCACCAGCATCAGTATCAAACCACAGATGGAAATTGGCGTTATAGTCCTCGTCGCCATTGCAGTAGTATTCAAACTCGAGGGTGAAAGCCTGCGGCAGGTAGTTCTTGCTCTCGCCAACCACTTTCGGTGCGACGGCAGCATCGTTGTTTTCCAGTTTCATCACCTTGCGGCCCTCAAACTCAGCCACCTCGGCGCTACCGTTGGAGAGAGTCCACTTAGAGGGGAACTCACCCACTTTCTCAGCGCTGAAGTCATCGAGGAAGAACACGCCGGGGAAGGGCAGGAAGTCGCCTTTGGCATAGATCGCCTTGTTGGCCTCAGCAGCCTGCGGGTCTATCACGATATTGAGTTGTGCCTTGGCATCGCCCTGGGCTTCGGCAGCCTCACCCTCGGTGGTGTTTTCGGTGTTCTGTTCCTCGGCATTCTGTTCAGTACTCTGCTGCTCAGCGTTAGCATCGCCTTTTTTCTCACCGCAGGCCACCATCAGTGCGAGGCCTGCCATACATGTCATGGTAAACAATAGTTTTTTCATAATAATTAGAATATAATTTGTTCTTTGCTAGCAAAGGTACAGTTTATGCAAGAGAATACAAAAGGAAAGACAAACAATATTGTTTTTTGCCTGTGTTTTTCTTTTTTTTGCAAAAAAAACCACTATCTTTGCAGATATTACTATTAAAACTAAACAAAACATTATATCCATGATTAGAAAATATCTGTTTCCCGTGTTGTTTGCATTCTTGAGCATGGGACTATGTGCTGGTTCGTGTACAAACGATGATGAGTCGGGCCCTGACAACCCTGGTGGCGGCGGTGGCGGCGGCGAGGACACCCCTACCCTCCCCTTCAAGATACCCAACGGCTACACCAACGGCATAGGCCTGTATATCTATCGCACCGTGGTGCAGATAGACGGTGAGAAGGTGGTACTCAAGGCCAAGCGCTTTGTGAAGGACCGCGGTATAAGTCCGTGGTACTGGCGTCAGACCGACCATGACAACTCGCTTCTGACCGACGTGCAATGGATGTCGGACGATGAGAGCATAGCCACGGTGACCGGCAACGGCGAGATAGTGCCGAAGAAGGCAGGCTATGTGAACATCTATGCCTATACCACCGACAAGAAAGCTGCTCGCTGCCGTGTGAAGGTGGAGCCCAAGAGCAAGCGCTACGGAGTGCATGTGGCAGGATATGAGCTGACGGAATACAACTACAAGAGTGTGAGCCAGTTTGACGGAGTGAAGGGCGACATAACATACAACCCCGCATCCAACAACCTGACCCTCAACAACTGCACCATCACGATGAAAGACTCAGTGGAGTGCATATATGTGGACTGCGACGACCTGAAGATAACCAATACAGGCAAGAGCACCCTGACCACCAACCACAGTTACGCCCTGGCCGTGCACCTATTCCAGGAGCACAGCATCCCTGGCGACCACAGTTCGGCATATAAAGACCGTGGATGCAGCATCTACGGCCGTTCATACGGTTCGATGCTCACCTGCCAGAGCACTGCCGACGGCGACTCGGAGCTGAGTTGCGGCATCGGCCTGGGCTCGGAATGTTACCTCAACGTATGGAATGCCACCGTCACCGCCAAGGGAGTGAACATGGGTGTGGGCAATGCCATCTGGCACATGAACTCCGGTCGCTATATCTGGGACAAGATCAGCGCAGAACTGAATAGCAAGGTGTATGACAACAGTGCCTCCGGCGGTTGGCTGAACCTAAGCGGCTGCGACTTCACCGCTGTCTGCAATACCGACAGCAAGGGCGTGGGTTGCGTGTATGCCCTGGCCAACATCAGCCACGATGCGATGTATGACATAGAGCCGGGTGGTTCATCCTTCGGTTATGTGAAGCACTACCTGAGCAGCACCGCCAACGTGTGGTGCGTGAACAAGGGCGGAAATCCCGTAAAGGGCACCCTGCACTACGTGGCAGAAATCAACTAAGAAATATTATAAGTGTCGTCGGTCCAATGGGGAATCCCCGTTGGACCGACTTTCATATCCAAATCGATAGCTATTGGATGTCGATTTAACTGAAACAAGAAATCGCAATACCATACCATATAAAAAGCTAAAATGTGTCTCTAAAATTTGCAAGTAAACGACAAATGCCTTACTTTTGCATTACGAAGAGTTCGTAACGAAAAGTTCGTAATGATATTGGTATGGAACGCAACGGAAATACACGAAACCCCTTCTTGCTGTCAGGGTACGTGTCGTCAGAGTATTTCTGCGACAGAGAAAAAGAGACAGAAAGGTTGATATCCGCCCTTCGCAACGGAAGGAACATAACCCTTGTAAGTCCGAGACGTATGGGAAAGACAGGACTGATACGTCATGCTTTCCACGCTATAGGACAACAGGGACATGAACACTGTTATTTGATAGACCTTTACCAGACTGACAGTCTCACGAGTCTGGTATCCAGTTTGGCAAGAGTGGTTCTCGGTACACTTGATACAAAAGGTGAACGGCTGATGAAAACTGTGGGTACTTTCTTCAAGTCTCTACGCCCCACATTTTCAATTGACACCATGACGGGTAGACCTGAAATCGGGATAGATGTCCAGCCAAATCATGCTGAGCAGTCGCTCGTAGAGATATTCAACTATATGGAACACTCTGGAAAACAGTGCTTCGTGGCATTTGATGAGTTTCAACGAGTGGCAGAATATGACGACAGCAACATAGAGGCTCTTCTAAGGTCCCATATCCAGCAACTGTCAAACGTTCATTTCGTTTTCTCTGGCAGTCAACGTCATGTATTGGAAAACATGTTTGCATCTGCCAAGCGTCCTTTTTACCAAAGCACACAGATAATGAATTTGGACTGTGTAGACGCGGAAGCTTATTATTCGTTTGCTGCTGCCAAACTGGAAGGTCACGAGCAGCAGATAAGCAGAGACGTTTTTCTCTACATGTACAATCGCCTACATGGTCACACATGGTATATACAGGCTGTGCTCAACCGACTTTTTGAAAAAGGGATATCAGAGATAAGTCAAAGTGATATCGACGAGACCTTGCATGATATTACAGAAGAGAATGAAGCAACCTTCCAAACTATGTTGCGCATGATAACGCCCGCACAGCGTAAACTGCTCAGGGCCGTTGCCAAAGAAGTGGAAGTGGAGGAAATCACTGGCAAGACGTTCCTTTCGGCATACCATTTGGGTGCGGCAAGCACCATCAATGCGGCTACTCGCTCTCTCGTAGACAAGGAATTGCTACTCGATGACAATGGCAGATACAGTGTCTACGACCGATTTCTGGCTTTATATCTTGAGTGATTCCGTTGGGATTGACTTTGTCTCTCCCATACCCTGCCACGGGCTAATCTTCAAAGCAAAAGAGACGAACTATTTACAAGTAAACTTGCAATCGCTCCTCTCTTTGCTTTGTGATTCCGTTGGGACTCGAACCCAAGACCTACTGCTTAGAAGGCAGTTGCTCTATCCAGCTGAGCTACGGAACCCCACACTTCGTAAAATGCGGGTGCAAAGTTAGTTGTTTCAGATGACTTGTGCAAATGTTTTCTCAGATTTTTCTGTCGCGCGCGTCAGTCGGTAGAGAAATCTGCCACCATCTTCCGGTACACGGCATACATGCGTGTGCGCGAAATGTAACCCACGAGATGATGGTCGGGATCGATGACCGGCAGTTGCACGGCATTCGTCCGTTCAAAGATGCCCATCACCTGCTCCATCGGGTCGTCGATAAAAAGTGTTGCTGGTGGCTGCGTCATGAGCTGTGCCACGGTGAAGTGGTGATAGAGTTCGGTACGGAAGACTATATGCCGGATTTTGGTGAAGTCGATCTCACCGAGCAGCGTGCCTGCCTCGTCGAGCACAGGCAGTACTGACGACTGGCTGTGGCTGAAAGAATGAACGAGTTGAGCCAGTGTGACATCCTGTTTGGTGGATTCGAAGTGGCGGTCGATGATACTCTCCAGGCTCATCAGTGTGAGTACCGAGCGGTCGGTATGATGTGTGATGAGTTTACCCTCGCGTGCCAGTCGCATGCCATAGATGCTGTGAGGCTCGAAGATGATGATGGTGAGATAGGCACTGATACTCACTATCATGAGCGGCACAAAGAGTCTGTATCCGCCAGTGAGTTCGGCTATGAGGAATATGCCGGTGAGTGGTGCGTGCATCACTCCTGCCATGACCCCTGCCATGCCCAGAAGGGTGAAGTTCTTCTCGGGCACCACCGTTCCGATGTTGTATATATTCCACAGTCGGGCGAAGAGGAAGCCGGAGAAGGCACCTATGAACAACGAGGGTGCAAAGGTACCTCCGCATCCTCCAGCCCCATTGGTGGCAGAGGTGGCAAAGACCTTTGTGAACAGTACCAGGGCCAGGTATAGGATGAGCAGGTGGTCCTGGCCGTAGAAGAGGGAGTTGCCCAGCAGCACATTCCAGTCGCTGCTGTCCTTGCCGTTGAGCAGGACATCAATGCTGGCATAGCCCTCACCGTAGAGAGAGGGGAAGAAGAAGATGAGGGCGCTGAGCACGAGTCCGCCGAGCAGCAGGCGCACATAAAACCTGTCTTTCAGTCGGGCGAAGAGTTTTTCGCATGCTGTCATCATCCTGATGAAATAGAGGCTCACCAGTCCGCATGCTATGCCCAGCAGTATGCTTGGCGGCACACGTTCCACCTGCCACGAGCCATCGAGTGTGAAGTGGAAGAGGGCGTCACCCCCCACGAAGATGTAGGTGAAGCAGGTGGCAGTGACAGAGGCAATGAGGATGGGCAGCATGGATGCCATGGTAAGATCTATCATGAGCACCTCGATGGTGAACACCAGTCCTGCGATGGGCGCCTTGAATATGCCGGCGATGGCTGCCGATGCACCGCAGCCCACGAGCAGCATGAGCGTCTTGCCATCCATGCGGAACAGTTGTCCGAGGTTGCTGCCTATGGCCGAGCCAGTGAGCACTATGGGCGCCTCGGCACCCACCGAACCGCCGAAGCCAATGGTGAGAGCCGATGCCACCACCGAGCTCCATGTGTTGTGCCGGCGCAGTTTGCTCTTATTGCGACTGATGGCATAGAGTATGCGAGTGATGCCATGGCTGATATTGTCCTTCACCACATACTTCACAAACAGTGCGGTGAGATATATGCCCACCACAGGGAAGAGCAGGTACAGCCAGTTGTACGACTGGAAGTTGAAGCCCGAGGTGAGCAGATGTTCTATGCCATTGATGAGAGAATGCAGGGCGAGGGCTGCCACGGCGGAAAAGAGACCGACGAAGAAACTGAGTATCAGTGTGAACTGCCGGTCGCTGATATGTGCTTCACGCCACGCTATGATTCTCTCTATCATGACACTATCGTCGTATGACGGACACCTGTCCGTCGGGTGTTAGTCGGATGATGGATGACGGTGTGTGCGGTTTCTTCTCCTGTCTGCGCGAGGTGCACACATAGTCCACACTCTGCAAGAGTGCCGGGTCGATGTCGCGGTAGTTTTGTGCCGGCGGCATGCCGCTGATATTGGCGCTGGTAGAGACGAGAGGTTTCTGGAAGCGGTAGCACAACTGTCTGGAGAACTCCTCGCGTGTGATGCGCATGGCCACAGAGCCGTCTTCTGCCAGGAGCGAGGGGGCGAGGTTTACCGCCCCGTCGAGGATGACCGTGATGGGTTTTACAGACAGTTGCATCACATCCCATGCCACATCGGGCACCTGGCGCACGTAGCGCTGCAGGCGTGCATCACTGTCTACCAAGCAAATCATAGCTTTGGAGTCAGACCGTTGCTTTATCTGATACACGCGCTTCACCGCCTCGTCATTGGTGGCGTCGCAGCCGATGCCCCATACCGTGTCAGTGGGATAGAGAATCACCCCACCCTGCCTGAGCACTTCCACAGCCTGTTTGATATCCTTTTCGTAATTTACCATGGTTCATAATGGTGTAAGAAGGTCGGCACCCACTGAAACGGTCTGTCGGTGCCGACCTTTTTTGTTCATGTCATGCGCTCGGTTACATGCACATGCCTGTAGAGCTTAGATGTCCCAACCTATGGCCGATGCACCGAGTACGGCAGCAGATGAGCCGTCGAGTCCAGAGATGAGGAACTGTGCCTTTCCCTTGAACACGGGCATCACGTGCTCGTCGTAGCTCTTCTTGATAGGCTCCATGATGAGGTCGCCAGCCTTGGTCAGTCCGCCGAAGAAGATGAATGCTTCAGGAGAAGAGAAGGCAGCGAAGTCTGCACAAGCCTCACCCAGCATCTCGCCGGTGAAGTTGTACACGCGGATAGCGAGAGCATCGCCCTTCTCGGCAGCCAGCGACACCTCGAGAGATGTGATGCTGGCAGCGGGTATATCACGGAGCAGAGACGGCTCATCGCTATTGGCGAGGAACTCGCGTGCTGTGCGTGCCACACCGGTAGCAGAGCAGTAAGCCTCGAGACATCCAGTACGCTCGCATCCGCACTTACGTCCGTTTTCGCGGCGCATGATGACATGGCCCAGTTCGCCTGCGAAACCGTCATGTCCGTAAACCAGTTGTCCGTTGATTACGATACCTGAACCCACGCCAGTGCCAAGAGTGAGCACGATGAAGTTTTTCATGCCACGTGCCACGCCGTATGTCATCTCGCCCAGAGCGGCGGCATTGGCATCGTTGGTGAGAGCCACGGGGATATCGCCCAGGCGCTCGCTGAACATCTGGCCCAGGGGCACTATGTCGTTGTGAGCCCATGAGAGGTTGGGTGCATTCTCTATTGTGCCTTTGTAGAAATTGGCATTGGGTGCTCCGATACCCATGGCCTTGATAGTCTCTAAACCGCCAACGGCTTCGATAATGGGGGTGAGAGCTGCCACGGCAGCATCCACATACTCTTCCACTGTGGCGTAGCCTTGGGTCTTAATGGCTGTTGTGGCCTTGATTTCTCCGCGGCTGTCTACTATACCGAACACAGAATTAGTGCCACCGAGGTCCAGTCCGATGACATAGGGTTTAACTGTAGGTTGTGAGTTCATCTTAATAAATAGGTTTAGTGTTAAAAATTTACTAAGCGCAAAGATACTTAAAAACTCTCATGTAGCAAACTTTTACATTGAAAATTTGTGTCTTTCACATTTTTTTAGCAATTTTGCACTCGTTATGCCATTTGAATTTCATATAGACTTTTTAGACCTCATCATCAAAGGTCTGGTGATAGGCGTATTGTGCTCTGCGCCGATGGGTCCTGTGGGTATATTGTGTGTTCAGCGCACCATCAACAAGGGGCGCTGGTATGGCTTTGTGACCGGCATTGGAGCCACTGCGAGCGATCTGATATACGCCCTGGTGACAGGTTTGGGTATGAGTTTCGTGATGGACTTGATAAACAACGACCAGAACCGCTTCATACTGCAGCTTTCAGGTAGCATCATGCTTCTGGTCTTCGGCATCATAACCTACCGCACCAACCCCACGAAGAACATGCACCGCAGCAAGAACAAGAACAAGGGCTCTTATCTGCACAATGCCATGACTGCCTTTTTCATCACACTGAGCAATCCGCTCATCATTCTGCTGTTCATGGCTTTGTTTGCCCAGTTGGCATTTATCGTGCCGGGCAAGCCTCTTGCCATGAGCATAGGCTACCTGAGCATAGTGGCTGGTGCCCTGCTGTGGTGGTACGGACTGACGTGGCTGATAGACAAGATACG
>OMSQ01000193.1 GCA_900313805.1 uncultured Prevotella sp.
GTGGCCACACAACCGGTGACACAGCGCTCGCCGTTCTTCATGGGGCACAGATTCCAGTAGGGCTCCTCCTGTCCCCATTCAGACTGCACTATCGGCTGCACCTCGGCGGGGAAGCGGTCGGTGTCGGGCTTCACTATCCGCGCGGGGCGGTTCTGAGCCACAGCCTGACTAGAGGCCTGCTCCACCATCTCTAAATACCAGCGCAGACCCGGGTTGGTGCCACCGGGCTTATACGCCTTCTTGCTCATGCCCAGCACGGCAGGCAACATATCGTCGGCAGCGACTATGGCATAGCCGCCCTCAGCATAACCGTAGATGCTGTAGGCCTCGGTGGAACGGAGAAGTTGGGGCTGTACGCCCTGTACGGCGGCAGCACAGTGCATGCTGCGCTTGGTAAGTGCCTGCATGGCAGCCTGACGCATGGCAGCAGTGGTACGGGGTGCAGATACTGCGTAACTGCTCACAAGGAGTGCAAGGGCACTCAGGGTGATTCGGAGTAGGTGTCGCATAAGCTTGATTTTCTTTTTATTTCAATCTGCAAAGATATACATTTTTTTTGAAATAACAAAAAAAACCGGATTTTCCGGAGATTCCGGAGATTCCGGGTAAAAAAACAGCCCACGGCCTCGGCCGTGGGCTATCTGATATTTCAGTGGATGCGGAGCTTACTTCTTGGTAACGCTCTTCACCTCGCCTGTTTCATTGTTGCGCACCACATATACACCGGGCTTGAGAGTGTTGAGAGCACCCTTGCCGCGAGTGATGAGAGCACCGTTGGTGCCGTACACTGTCACGTCGGCATCGCCGAAGGAAGCAGTCACGGTCATCTCCTTGATGCCAGTCACCACAGATACGGTGTTGGACAGCGGAGATTCGATGTCACCCTCCAGCACTATGGTCACGTTGTACACGTGAGTACCATCGGTGTCAACCATATCGGTGTAGCTGGTGTTCTCGGCACCTTCTACGAAGGCCACCTTCTCACCGTCGCGATATACGTTGAAGCCCTTCACCACCTTGGCGGCAGCCTTTGCACGGGCGAGGGTCTTGCTGCTGGCAGCGGCAGTGAATGTCACGTCGTCAACTCTGAATCCGAAGATGTCGTTAGATGTGCAGCGGATAGCGAAGTACTTGGCACCCTCAGGCAACTCTACCTTCACTTCTGTCCATTCAACAGCAGTCACTTCGCCCTCTGCCACCTTCGTGAAGCTTGCAGGATCCTTGTCGGTGGTAGAATAGAGCACCTCGTATGTCTCATTACCGTACTGAGCAGTAATCTCGTTTACGAAGAACGAAATCTCCTGTTCAGAACCGTCGAGCTCGGGCGAGATGAGCCAGCTGTCGGTAGCGCCAGCGCTGCCAACGTTGTTCCAGCACATCAGGTACTGGTCGCCACTGTTGGCACCGTAGGAAGCCACGCTGTTCTCATTGGTGATATCAAGGCCGTAGTTGTCGGCATCAGGCAGGTTGAACACCTGGAATGCAGAGGGAGCACCACCGTTGGGCTGTGTCCAACCGCTGGAGTAGTAAACATCCGCGCCTGTGGGATCGTAGACAGTCCACTCACCGAAGGCACCAGTGTGAACATCGGCGGTAATACCACCATTGCTCCAGGCCACAAATATGTCGGTATCCTCGAAGTCCTCGGTCACGAGTTGGCCCTCGGGCTGTGCGTTAGGATCTATCGGGTTGGTCCAGGTCAGTTGTACCTCGGGCCACTCACCTGCAACGGCTTGCAGGTCGCCGACGGTCTCCACATTGTTCTGCTTCACAGGCACGGTCACCTCGGCAGTGTTGTTCTCGAGGTTCTCGTCGAGAGGCATGTCAACCACCACCTTCAGGTTGTAGTCTGAGTCGAACACTGTGGGAGAGAGGGTGAAGGTCACCTCGGTAGTACCCAAGTAGTAAGGATCAAGGTCAGTATCGCCGTCCTTGGTCTCTACCAGTTCGTCGTTGTTGTACAGGCTCACCTTGTAGTCGGCAGCTGCAGCCACGCTGGCACCCACGTTGGTCACGGTAGCAACCACGTTGCCACTCTCGTTCACCTTGATGTTCTTCGGAGCGGTCACCTCTACCATCAGGTCGTTCTGGTATACGTCATACACACGCCAGAAGTCGAGGGCCGTAGCGGTAGGCTCGTTGGTCTCGAAGCGGGTGGTGATGATGATGTAGCGGTCGCTGACGAAGTCAGACAGGTCAATGTTGAGTGTGCGCCATCCGTCCTCACCGCTGAGGGTCTTGTAGTCAACTGTCTCGAGCACAACAGGGGCTTCGCCCTTCTGCTCTCTGTCAACCTGGACGATGAGTTTGGCATCGTCGCCTACGTATGCGTAGTAGTCGAAGATGAAGTGCGGGTTCACGTTACCCTTCAGAGTGATCTTGCCAGTGTTCCAATCGAGTGCACCAGCCTCGCTGGCCTGGATGACAATGCACCTGCCGATACCCTCTGAGTTGAAGTCACCAAATGCAGGACTGACGTCGCCTTCTCTAGAATACCACCACCAGTGCTCCAGACCGCTTTCTATGGTCTCTACGAACGGAGTCGTCTCGGGTTCACCCACGATGATTGAAGGTACGGCGAAGGAGCTCTCACCCGAAGCGTTATTAGCGCTTACTGCATACTGCAGGAAGCCCATGTCGCCCTTGTCAAGGTTGCTGACGGGCAGTGCGAACTCTGTATCGGTAGTAGTAGCCACGAGGTCGCCCAGATAGCCGTCGTCGGTGATGCTGTAAATCTTGAATGTGAGAGCGCTCACGTCTACGAAGCCGCCATTCTTACCCTCATTGCCAGGAGCCACGATGTGCAGGGTGGCAGTGTCATCGCCGTTGTCGGTGATGCTAGCCTCGGGAGCCTTAGGCGTGTCGATACCAATGAATACAGTAATGCTGTTGGGACGTCCTACACCAGCGGCACTGTACGGGGTGACAGTGATCTTGTGGAAGCCGGAAGCAGTTACCTCGAAGGGCACACTCATAGAAGCGCCCACGGCAGCAGCGTCGACAGTGGTAGCAAGCACGTCGTCAACAGCTACTTCTATCTTTGTGAGCTCAGTCAGGGCGTCACCGTTGATGGCCTTGGTAGGATTGACAAAGTCGGCAGTACCGCTGAGGGCACCGTTGGCGGTGGTCACCTTGAGCTGTGTCACGCTGTCGGGAGCAGCCAGCGACTGCACATCAATGCGGATATTGTCGAAGTATGCATATAAGGCATCGTCGTACAGGGTCACATCGTGTATACCGAAGCGGTAGAGAGTCTCCTGTTCAACCTGCAAAGAGGTAGAGTAGGTCACGAAGTCATTGCTTTCGAGCTGGGTGCTCTCAAGCCAGGGATTCCATGATGTGGGATCATCACCCTCACCGAAGGCAGCAGCGATGGTGTGGGGATACAAAGAGGTCAAGTAGTTGGCAGCGTCGAACGAGAAGGTGTACTCATATCCAGGCAGGAGCTTCACCTGCGGAGTGAGCAGCCAGGTGTCGTTGTCTACGCGGCCAGAGCCATAGCCTACGCGCACACAACCTAAGCCGGCATAGTACGTCCATTTGCCACCAGTACCAGTAGTGGTATAGAGGGCGAAGCCGTCTTCTGTAGTGAAGGTCTCCAGATAAGGAGGTATGATATACTGACCGCTCTGAGCACTGTTGGTCACAGCCTCTTCACTTACCTCTTCACCGTTCACTGCCACGATGCCATACGACCATACGGCGAGCTGCTCGGGATCGAGCTGGTCTTGGAATGTTGTTGCGGTCACACCATCTGCCACCACCTTCTCATCGGGATAGCGTGTGATGGTGTAAGTGAGGTTGGCAGCGTCCATATATCCACCGTGTACTGTGGTGGTGGGAGCTGTCCATGTTACGGTAGCCAGAGCGGCTTCATCGATGGCCAGACTAGCTGATTTAGGAGCATTGGGTGCATCCAAACCAATCCACAGACGTGTCTTAGCTTCCTTGCTGTCACCATGGCTGTTGCTCAGTTTCACGCTGAAGGTATTGTAGCCTTTGCTCAGACCTTCTACAGTCACATTCACGGTAGCACCGGGAGCAGCGGAACCGCTCTTTGCCACCTCGTCATTGACAGACACAGCATACTGTATCTCACCCTCAAGGGCGGTCTCGCCGTCGGCAGCCAGTGTAGGTATGGTGAATGTCACCTCTGCAGAGGTAAATGTGCTGTTGTCGGCTATTACCTGCAGGTTCTCTGCCTCAGCAGGCTGCTTGCCATCACCTGCGGGTGCGGGTGCGCTGGCACAGTACAAAGAGAGGATTTCCAGGTCGCCCCAGTTGGCAAACATGGTGGCAGCACCCGTTTCCATATTTACAGTGTACAGACCCGGAGTGTCGGACTTACTCTGCACGGCCCAGTATAAGACGTTGTTGGCCTTGTCTATGCAACCAGACTGGATGTAGTAGGGAGTGAGGCCTGTGCTACCTATCATTGTGGTAGCACCGGTGTTCTTGTCCACCTTCACCAGGTCGCCATCGTTGGTGATGCCCCAGAGCTGACCATCGGCATCGTCGGTCAATACGCGGAAACCGTTAGTGTAGTCGGTGGTGTTGATAGCTGTCACGGTCCAAGACTCTAAGTCGATGGAGCCAAATACAAGTCCAGTAGCTTCAGCATTGTAAAACACGCCGTATGCCTTACCGTCGGCCTCCACGTAGCACATGTCACCAGTAGGGGCGTTACTGAAGTCTTCCTGGACATCGTCGGCCACTTCCCACTGACCAGTAGAGAGGTTTACCACGTTGCGCAGATTGTAGTAGCTTCCGCTATAACTGTAAAGGTAACTGTAGTAGTACTTGCCGTTGGCAACCACACCAGAATTCACGTTCAGGAGCTCTTCGTCGTTTACCACACCCGTGAAGTCGCTCATTGTCACGCTCGAACTAACAGGAATGGTGTATAAGCCAGCCTGGTCTGTGTTGTCATCATCCATGTCTGACCAGTAAATCAGGTTTCCACCGATTTCCACACCAGTCTCTGCCTTCAGAGCCTGAAGCGCGTCCTTCTTGGCGGGGAACAGGCGGTGGGCCTTGGTCCTGAACGGAGTCACGGTCTTTGCCAGCGACTCAACAGGGCGAATGGCGGGGTACTTCTTCATCAGTTCACGCTTCTGGGCAAAACTGCTCAGCGCAGAAGTGCGCGACTGCTTCTTGTCGAACCCCTTGTTCAGCGGCTGAGCACTGACAGAGAGTGTGAACATCATCAGCAATGCCAATGTGCTCACCATGATAGATGTAAACTTTTTACTCATATCAATCTCGATTTTAGTTAGTAATATAATTAGTTTAGGTAAAAAAAATATCTCTATAGTAAGCAAAACATGGCACAGCAGGAGACCTGCGTGCCTGTCTCTTGAAAGTTTTTATCGTTTCACGGTGCAAATATATACATAAATAACGAAAAAAAAGTAAATTCGTCTTTTTTTTGTTATTTTATCATAAAAAAAGGCGCAACTGTGGGAGATGATAGGAAAATGCCGTAAATTCGCGGAAAAAATTATGACATGGCAGAGATAGTAAAACAGTTTCCCGACCTTATGGCAGGCAAGAAGGTGATGTACGTACATGGTTTCGGCTCTTCGGCACAGTCGGGCACGGTGCGCAGACTGCGTCAGGTCCTGTCAGAAGCCACCGTCATTGCCGAGGACCTGCCCGTACACCCTGCAGAGGCCATGGCACTGCTGCGCCGACTGTGCCAGGAAGAACAGCCCGACCTGATAATAGGCACCTCCATGGGCGGTATGTACACGGAGATGCTCTATGGCTACGACCGCATAGTGATAAACCCCGCCCTGCGCATAGCCGACACCATGGAGGCACACGGCATGACGGGAGCACAGAAATTCCAGAACCCCAGACGCGACGGAGTACAGGACTTCATGGTGACGAAGGCCATGGTGCGCGAATACAAGGAACTCACCACACACTGCTTTGAAGGGGTGAACGACGAGGAACGACAGCGCGTGGTGGGACTCTTCGGCGACCGCGACAACCTGGTCGACACCTTCGACCTCTTCCACAGCCACTACCCTACTGCCATACACTTCCACGGCGAACACCGCATGGACGACCATTCGTACATGCACTCGGTGATGCCGGTGATACGGTGGATAGACGACCGACAACAGGGACGGCAACGGCCCACAGTGCTCATCACCACCGACACCATGGCCGACCAGGGAGGCCTGCCCGCATCAAGCATGCAGAAGGCCGTGCGAATGCTCATAGAACACTACAACGTGTGGTTCGTGACACCACAACCGCTCTACTCCGACTCTCCCGACGAGAGGTGGACGGCATGGCTGGAAGAGTATGTCAACGTGCCGGCATACGACCACCAGATAGCATGCAACCACACCGAACTGCTCATGGGCGACTTCCTCATCTCCCGAGAGGAGAACTCAGCCTTCCTTGGCACCTCAATCACCTTCGGTTCTCCGACATTCAAAAGCTGGGAAGACATCATCACCTACTTCTCACGAATATTGGGCATCTAAAAAGGGACAAAAGCAAAAAGGTAAGGAAAAATTTGCATATATGAAAAGTTATAGCTAACTTTGCCGACGGAAAACTATAACATAAATTCAGTCAAGAAAGCAGGATTCCGACGCCAGTGAAAGTGGTCGGAATTCTATGTTTTTTTGTACTTTCAACAACAAATAACAACAAACACTGCTATGACATACATGTCACAAGAAGGCTACGAGAAACTGGTAGCCGAACTGATGAGACTGGAGTCGGTGGAACGACCCAAAGCCTCTGCCGCCATCGCCGAAGCACGCGATAAGGGCGACCTGAGTGAAAATTCGGAATACGATGCTGCCAAGGAAGCACAGGCTCATCTGGAAGACAAAATCAACAGGCTGAAACTCACCATCGCCGAGGCAAAAATCGTGGACACCTCACGTCTGAGCCACGATGCCGTGCAGATACTATCCAAGGTGGAGATGACCAACCTGACCACCAAGGCCAAGATGACATATACCATCGTGAGCGAGAACGAGGCCAATCTGCGTGAAGGCAAGATCTCCATCAAGACCCCGATAGCACAGGGACTGCTCAACAAGAAGGTAGGCGACGAGGTGGAAATCAAGATACCTCGCGGTAGCATACACCTGCGCATAGACAATATCAGCGTGGGATAAGACAGACTACAATAATCATATTATACTACTAACCCAAACATTCATTTATCATGTCTATATTCTCAAAGATAGCAGCTGGCGAGATACCTTCGTATAAATGCGCCGAAAACGAACTCTTCTATGCCTTCCTCGATATCAACCCCCTGGTGAAGGGCCATACCCTGGTGATACCCAGACGCGAGGAAGACTATATCTTCGACCTGACCGATGAGGAGACAGCACAGATGCACGTGTTTGCCAAACACGTGGCCCAGGCCATCAAGCGCGCCTTCCCCTGCCGCAAGGTGGGCATGGCAGTATTAGGACTGGAGGTGCCTCACGCACACATACACCTCATACCCATGCAGAGCGAGAAAGACCTCAACTTCGCCAACCCCAAGATGCAACTGCCTGCCGAAGAGATGGAAGAGATAGCTGCCAAGATACGCCAGGAATACGAGAAAGAGGTGTAAAGAATATTTAACACTTATAATCATACTAAAAACACGCTCTCATGCGTTATCGTAATAAGGTGATGCGGATGCACCGCCTTGTTATACCTAATACCTTAAAACAATAAAATGACAAATAAGCACAACTATTGTGTGATACTGGCCGGAGGCAAGGGTAAACGCTTGTGGCCCTGCAGTCGCGTGGACATGCCAAAACAGTTTCTCGACTTCTTCGGCACCGGACGCACACAACTGCAACAGACTTACGACCGCTTTGCAGAACTAGCTGATATAGACCATATCTTCGTATGCACACACGAAATCTACCGCGATGAGGTGAGCAGACAACTGCCCGACCTGCCACAGGAGAACATACTGGCTGAACCGGTGAACCGCAATACGGCACCCAGCGTGGCATGGGCCTGCTACCGCATCAAGCATCTGTGCCCAGAGGCTCGGATAGTGATAGGACCGTCGGACCAGGCAGTGTTCAACCCCGAGGCCTTCAGGCACGACATGGAGGCAGCACTCAACTTCGTGGGCACACACGACTGCCTGCTCACCATGGGAGTAAGACCCACACGGCCCGAACCCGGATACGGATATATACAGATAGGAGAAAACACCGATGGGGAGAATGTGTACAGGGTGAAGTCGTTCTCGGAAAAGCCGGAACGCGACTTCGCACGCATCTTCATGGAAAGCGGCGAGTTCTACTGGAACACCGGCATGTTCCTCGCCAATGCACAGACTCTGGCCGACAGTCTGAAACACATCTTCCCCATAGTCTACGAACATGTGGACAACTGCAACTTGCACCTGGGGGCAGATCAGGAGCATCAATATGTGAAGGAGAACTTCCCCCAATACCCCAACCTGTCAATGGACTACGGGGTGCTGGAGAAGTCAGACAACGTGTATGTGATGTGCTGCGACTTCGGATGGGCCGACCTGGGCACATGGCACAGCATCTACGAGGCCTTCGCCAAGGGAGAAAACGACAATGTGGTGCTCGACTCGAAGGTGAAGATGGAGGATTGCCATAACTGCATAGTGAAACTGCCGAAGGGCAAACTGGGAGTGTTCAACGGACTCGACGGCTTCATCATTGCCGAGCACGACAATGTGCTCATGGTGGTGAAGAAGGAAGACTCCTCTGCCCTTGTGCGCAAGTTCGTAAACGAGGTTCAAATGAAATGGGGAGATGAGTATATGTAATGCCATTCTCGCCCAGTTTCGCCCTGTATCACGCTGTGATGCAGGGCGAAACGCATATACAAAGCGTAACCA
>OMSQ01000004.1 GCA_900313805.1 uncultured Prevotella sp.
ATTGTTGAGTGTAATAGTTTGTGAACGGCCTGCGGTGAGCGTGGTAGCATCAAAAAGGTTCCTACCTCCGTATATCCAAGAGAAAGCATCTTTTTCATATAGAGAATGGTAGTCGGAGGGTAGGGGATAGTGTGCATTGACGAAGGTGGCACTGTCTACTGTGAGGGGTTCACTCTCTGCCTCTGTGATGAAGTAATAGCCGTAGTCTGAACAGTAGTTGCGTGTGCGGCGCATGGTCGTGGGTGAGTCCCACTGCACTGGTCCCTGAGCGAAGAAAAGGCGTCGGCCTGCCACTGTGCAAGTCTCTATTTCCTTCAAGTCGTCATGCTCAGACAGATAGTCGGCCCTGAGCACCTCGGGTTGCAAGGCGCCTCCATAGCCGTAAATGCGCACCTTAGAGGGATTGGAGAACCCCGCCTGGCGTACCACCTCGTCAGTGAGCTGGTGTACACCGGTATGGTCAACTCTGATTTTCGCCCACCTTCCCTCGCTGAGCACGGAGTGTGCTGCATAGCCGTCTGTCTCGGTCTTTGGAACACGTAGTGCGCGTGGAGCACGTGCCTTGGCATCCACGCGAAGCATGAAACTGGCCAGAATCCTGTCGCGCCCCTCATTGTGTACAAGGGGAGAGAATGACACCTGCAGCGAGCCTTTCTTACGGTCGCTCACCACATGAACGTCTACTTTTGGAGTGGCGGGCAGGGGGGTGGAGGTGAGGGCATCATAACGCGCACGGTCGGCTGGGCTCATGTCTATATACTCAGGATAGAGCACCGATACCTCGTAAAGTGAGTCGGTGTACTGTCCGCTCAGTGGCAGCAGGTATGTGCAGCGGGGCAGAAGGGAGTCGATGCTTACTTCTTGCGCCGTGAGGTTATAGAATTGCTGTGCATGTATGTGGATACCGCACAGGATTAGAGCCAGTGTGAATATGTAGCGTTTTGTCATTATGAAACTCCCCGTATTATTTCACGTTAAATTCCAGCACTTTCTGCTGGTTGAGGTATCCCTCCAGATGGTCGTCTATATGCACCGGACCCACGCCCACGGGTGTGCCGGTGAAGAGCAGGTCGCCCTGGCGCAGGGTGATATAGCGGCTGATATAGGCTATCAGCTCATCCACCCCATAGTACATCTCGGCGGTGCAGCCCTGTTGCACTGTCTCTCCATTGATGTCGAGACGGAAAGGCAGCCGGTCTATGTCGCCTGCTTCTGCCATGTCCACCCATTCACCCACGGCAGCAGCTCCGTCGAAGCACTTGCTCATTTCCCATGGCAGACCTTTGGCTCGCAACTCTCTCTGGACATCGCGGGCTGTGAAGTCTATGCCCACTGTCACCGCATCGTAGTAGCGATGTGCAAATCTCTGCGGTATGCCTTTGCCCAGTCGGCAGATGCGCACCACAATTTCTGCCTCATAGTCTATACGTCCCATGTCGTCGGGCAGGAAGAAGGGGCGGTGACGTGTGAGCAGCGCGGTATCAGGCATCATGAAAACCACTGGTTTCTCTGGTTTTAATAACGAGCCGTCTAATTCTTTATTGTGTTCGGCGTAGTTCTTTCCTATGGCAAAAATCTTCATGGCGGGTAGGGTGCTTTGGTCTTTATAAACGGTGAAGGACGCGTCTCGCCAAGATGGTGAGTGCCGCGTCCTTCAGCAGTATGTCAGCTATTGGAATTACTCTGCACGCAGTGTGAAGCGCTTGAAGCTTACCACCTTGAGTTCCTTGTCGGCCTCTTTGAGATAGTCGCTTACGCTCTTCTTTGTGTCCCAGATATAGCCCTGCTTCACCAGGCAGCTGTCCTTGAAGAACTTCTGCAGGCGGCCCTGAGCTATGTTCTGTATCATCTGTGCAGGCAGGTTGGCAGCCTTCTCCTCGGCCACGCGTACCTTCAGGTCGCGTATCTCCTGAGCCTGGGCCTCGGTGATGTTGCCCTTGGCGATACCTTCTGCTATGTGCTCCTCGTTCTCGGCGATGTAGAGGTTGAAGCCAGCCTTCTGCAGAGCAGCCTCCACAGCCTTCTGCACCTGTTCCTCCTTGGTCTTCTCGATGGCTACCTTGAGTTCGCTTTCCTTCACGCTCTCAGGTATGTCGTTCACGTCGAGACCCATGGGGTTGGTGTTTGCCACCTGCAGAGCCATGTTGTGACCAGCCTCGTCGGCTTTCTTGTTCATCTGAACCATGGTGCACAGTATGTTCTTGTTCTGGTGGTTGTAGGTGTAGATATTGTCACCCTCGATGAAGTTGTAACCGTCCAGTTCCATCTTCTCGCCAGTGATACCTGAGCGCTGTACCACAGCGTCCTTCACCACAGCGCCGTCGGCGAGTGTGAGGGCCTGAACCTCTTCGAGGCTCTTGCAGCGGTTTTCTACAGCGGCATCGAGTATGCTCTGAGTCAGAGCGATGAAATCCTTACCGTTGGCCACAAAGTCGGTCTCGCACTTCAGGGCAATCATTGCTCCGAAGCCGTCCACCACCTTCACCAGCACGCAACCGTTTGATGTCTCGCGGTCGCTGCGCTTGGCAGCGATGGCCAGACCACGCTGGCGCACCAGTTCGATAGCCTTTTCCAGATCGCCCTCAGCTTCTGTGAGAGCCTTCTTGCAGTCAGCCAGACCTGCACCGGTCATCTTGCGCAGTTTCTGTATATCAGCAATTGTAACAGCCATAATTGTTGTTATTCTTTTTTTTTGTTTTGATTAAACTAAATTAGGTTTACTCGGCAGCGGGGGCCTCTTCCTCGGCGGGAGCCTCTTCGGCAGCAGCCTCTGCGGTCTCGCTCACTTCCTCCTCGCGACGCTGGCGACGGGGGCGACGGGGGCGCTCAGCGCTCTCTGCGGGCTGCTCAGTGGCGGCCTTCTCGTCAGCCTTCTCAGCCTTGCGCTCTTCCAGTCCCTCGGCGATGGCCTGGCAGCAGGCGGTGAGTATCACATCGATGCTGTCCTTGGCATCATCGTTGGCGGGGATAACGAAGTCTATGTCATCGGGGTTGGAGTTAGTATCCACGATACCGAACACGGGAATTCCGAGACGGTTGGCCTCTTTCACTGCGATGTTCTCCTTCATCACGTCCACCACGAAGATGGCAGCGGGCTGACGGGTGAGGTCTGCAATGGAACCGAGGTTCTTCTCCAGCTTGGCGCGCTGGCGGGTCACCTGCAGCAGTTCGCGCTTGGAGAGGTTGCTGAATGTGCCATCGCTCATCAGTTTGTCGATGTTCGACATCTTCTTCACAGCCTTGCGGATAGTGGCGAAGTTGGTGAGCATGCCACCGGGCCAGCGCTCGATGACGTAAGGCATGTTGATGCTTGTGGCCTTTTCTTCCACAATGCTCTTGGCCTGTTTTTTAGTAGCGACAAAGAGAATTTTCTTTCCCGACTTTGCTATCTGCTTCAGAGCTTCGGCAGCCTCGTCTATCTTGGCTACGGTCTTGTGCAGGTCTATGATATGAATGCCATTGCGCTCCATGAAGATATAGGGAGCCATGGCGGGGTTCCATTTGCGGCGGAGGTGACCGAAGTGGCAGCCAGCCTCAAGCAGCATATCAAAATTTGTTCTTGACATTGTTGTTGTGTATTATTGTTGTTTACATTCCTTTTAGTATAGTTCATACCAACCGGCGGGTAGCCACCTGTGGCGGCGGGTCTCGCTGGTTTGGATGCTAAACTGCTCAGTATTTTAACGCTTACTGAACTGGAAGCGACGACGTGCCTTGGGCTGACCGGGCTTCTTACGCTCTACCACACGTGAGTCGCGTGTGAGGAAACCGTGGTCTTTCAGGTTCTTCTTGTCCTCGGCCTTAACCTTCACCAGGGCGCGGGCGATGGCCAGGCGCAGAGCCTGACTCTGACCGGTGAAACCACCACCATCGAGATTGGCCTTGATGTCATACTTCTCAGTTGCCTCGAGCAGGCTCAGGGGCTGCTTCACCACATACTGCAGTATGGCAGAGGGGAAGTATTCGGTCAGTTCCTTCTTGTTTATGATAATCTTGCCTGTACCTTCGGTCAGATATACGCGTGCTATGGCACTCTTGCGGCGACCTATTGCATTGATCATTTCCATGCTTTATGCTTATTTATACTGGTTAATATCTATGGCTTTGGGCTTCTGAGCCTCATGACTGTGCTCTGTACCCTCGTAAACATATAGGTTGTTCAGGATGTGGCGGCCAAGGGGACCCTTAGGCAGCATACCCTTCACGGCATGACGGATGATGCGCTCCACACCGTCGTCCTTCTTGCGCAGCTCGGCAGGAGTGTTGAAACGCTGACCGCCAGGATAACCAGTATAGCGTGTGTACAACTTCTCGGTCTCTTTCTTGCCAGTGAATACTACTTTTGCGGCGTTAATGATGATGACATTGTCGCCACAGTCTACATGGGGAGTGAAACTGGGCTTGTACTTACCGCGCAGCAATTTTGCCACCTTCGAGCACAGACGACCTACTACCTGATCGGTAGCATCAATCACCACCCACTCTTTCTTGGCTGTTTCCTTGTTCACGGAAACGGTCTTGTAACTTAAAGTGTTCATTTCTAAATAAAAAACTACTAAAAAACCTTTTGTTAATTAACATTTTCTCTGCGGACGACGATTCACTAACCACCATGTCCGGCCAAAGGCACGGCTATTAACACGCACATCCACGGGGCTCTAAGTTCACCCCAGAAATAATCGGACTGCAAAGGTACACATATTTCTTACAATACTTGCATGTTGCGTCTGCTCGGTGTGTAAGATTTATGATTTTTTAACAAATTAA
>OMSQ01000109.1 GCA_900313805.1 uncultured Prevotella sp.
AAAGTTTATTTCTCATTTCCTACCATTTATAGTATCTTGCAAAGATACGATTAAGTGAGAGAAATACAAAATGAAAGATGAAGTTTTTCATTTCTGGCACAAAAAGAACGCCTTCCTCAGACCGATTGTCGGAGGAAGGCGCAGTGTTAATCTCTCGTTATATATGTAAAAAATGTATTTAGTCTTTCAGCACGTTGACCAGCAGAGCAGCCACGGAAGTGACGATGCTGATGAATGAGAACCAGATAGTGGTGGATGAACCGATACCAGAGTTCTTGGCTTTCACGCTGTTGGGCTCCACGTATATCACGTCGTTCTGCTGCAGGTAGAAGTAGGGAGAGTTGATGACATTTGCATCGGTGAGGTCGAGTCTGTGTGCCGACTTCTCGCCTGTTGCGCTCTCGCGTATGAGCAGCACGTTCTGTCGTTTACCATAGATGGTGAGGTCGCCAGCTGAAGCGAGGGCTTCTATGATAGACATCTTCTCAGTATTTACAGGTATCACCTTCGGTCCGCCCACTTCACCTATAACGGTGACGCGGTAACTGGCCATGCGTACGGTGACCACGGGTTTTTCGTTCTTAGCCAGATAGGGAGCTATCTTGCTTTCCACCATAGCCTCGCACTCATTCTTGGTGAGGCCTGCCACGTGCATCTTACCCACGATGGGGAAGTTGATATCACCATTGTTGTCCACCAGGTATCCCTGCAGTGAACCTTGTCCGCTGGACAGTTGACCAGTGGCACCTACGGTATTTGCCACACTGAGGTTGAAGGGTGACGAAGCCAGGGGGTCTGAGGTGTGCACAGTGATAGTGAGCAGATCCTTCGGCATGATGCGTGCGTCATACAGGCCTTTCGACTGAGCCAGACTGATAGAGTCGATATTCTGGAAATAGGGAATCTGTTTGCTGGTCTGGCAACTGTCCATAAACATCACCATGGCAAGAGCCAGGAATGGTAGTAATATTTTCTTCATAAGATATCTTTTCGATTAAATTTTTGCAAAGTTACGTTTAATTTCCTTAACGCCCAAACAAAACATTGATTTTTTCATTCTCCAGCACCTGCCTGAGAGGAATGGTGACGAAATCGCGCTGCATCATGAGCGGGTGAGGAATCTTGAGTTCGGGCGTATCCACGGTGATATCATCGTAGAGCAGTATATCTATATCGATGATGCGGTCGTGGTAAACTCCCCCCACCGATTTTTCCGTTCGTCCCATGCTTCGTTCTATCTCCTGTGTGACGCTGAGCAGTTGCTGTGGAGAGAGCATCGTGCCCACCCTTGCCACGGCATTCACGTATCCGTGTTCAGACTGGTATCCCCATGGCTCGGAGAAAATGAGTTCAGAGATGGCTGCCACTGGTCCCACATGTCTGCGTATGAGTCTTATGGCCCTGAGGATGTTTCTGCGTCGTCTGCCGAGGTTAGACCCCAGAGCCAGGTATGTGACATGCATGCGTGGACTGTTCATCAGTCGTCGACAATGAGCATGGCATCGCCGTAGCATCCGAACATGTATCCATTCTCGAGAGCCAGTTCGTAAGCCTTCATCACAAGTTCATAGCCACCGAATGCGCATGTAGACATGAGCAGAGTGGACATGGGGTGGTAGAAGTTGGCTATCATGCAGTTGGCCAGTTTGAAATCGTATGGCGGGAAGATGAACTTATTTGTCCATCCGTCAAATTCCTTGAGTTGCCCATCAGTGCCGACGGCTGTTTCAGTGGCTTTGGCCACGCTTGTGCCTACGGCGCAGATGCGTCGTCCCTCCTGTCGTGCGGTATTGACAATGCGGCATGCCTCAGAGTCGATCAGCATCTGTTCATTGTCCATCTTGTGCTTAGTGAGGTCTTCCACCTCGATGGTATTGAAGTTGCCCAGCGCACAGTGAACGGTGACGAAGGCGAAGTTGATGCCCTTTATCTCCATACGCTTCATCATCTCACGACTGAAGTGTAGTCCTGACGCCGGTGCAGTGACTGCACCTTCATGCTTTGCGAAGATGCACTGGAAGCGCTCCATATCATCCTTTTCCACAGGTCGACGGTCAACGATATAGTGCGGCAGCGGAGCCTCACCCAGTGCGAAGAGGTCGCGTTTGAACTCCTCGTGTGGGCTATCGTAAAGGAAACGGAGCGTGCGTCCGCGGGAGGTAGTATTGTCTATGACTTCAGCCACCATTGTGCCACTGTCGTCGAAGAACAGTTTATTTCCGATACGTATTTTCCTGGCCGGTTCCACCAGCACGTCCCACAGTCGCATATCCCTGTTGAGTTCGCGCAGCAGAAACACCTCTATCTTGGCGTCAGTGCGCTCCTTTGTGCCATAGAGGCGTGCAGGAAACACCTTGCTGTCGTTGAAGATAAAAGTGTCATTCTCGTCAAAGTAGTCGAGCACATTGCGGAAATCGAGATATTGTGGCTGTCCGTCCTTGTCCTTGAGGATTTCACCCTTGTCATCAGTTCTGAACATATCAATAGTCTGCGACTTACGGTGCAGCACCATGAGTTTACATTCATCGCGGTGATACGAGGGATGCAGAGCCACCTGCTCGTCATCGAGTTTAAATCTGAATTGAGAGAGTTTCATATACTCCTTTTATCTAATTAAGAATTTGATGTATTATTGTATTCTATATTCTGTTTGTCGAGCCACTCTGTGAAGTGGTCGAGAGGAATGCAGTCGTCTGCATGCACCTCCCCCACCCTTGTTCTGCGGAGGTCCGTGAGGTAAGCACCGGAATGCAGGGCCTGCCCTATGTCGCGTGCGAGAGCCCGTATGTATGTGCCTTTGCTGCACACCACCCTGATGGTGAGAGTCATTTGCTGTTCATCGAAGCGCAAGAGTTCAATCTCGTCGATGCGTAACGTCTTGGCTTTTAGCGATACCTCCTTCCCTCCTCTCATGAGGTCGTAAGCCCTTTTCCCGTCGACCTTGCATGCGGAGTATTCCGGCGGCACCTGTTGTATCTCGCCCACGAACTGAGTGAGCACCTGGCGTATGAGGTCTTCGTTGATATGTTCAGTGGGGTATGTGGCATCCACCGGGTGTTCGCGGTCGAACGACGGTGTGGTGGCTCCGAGTTGCAGCGTGGCCACATATTCCTTGGTCTGCTGCTGCCAGTGGTCTATGAGTTTTGTGGCCCTGCCAGTGCACAGGGTGAGTACTCCTGTGGCCAGGGGGTCGAGAGTGCCTGCATGCCCCACCTTCAGCCGTCTCACTCCCAGTCGCCGGCATAGCAGATACCTGACATGAGCCAGAGCCTTGAAACTGGTCATGCCATACGGTTTGTCGATATTTATAATGACTCCCTCGTAGAAATTCATCAGTCAACCATCACCAGTGAATGTCCGGTCCACAGCAGGATGAGAATGACAGCACCCACTATGATGCGGTAGATACCAAACGATTTGAAACCGTATTTTGTGACGAAGGCCACAAACCATTTCATAGCGAAGAGTGCCACGAAGAAGGCTACCACCGAACCCAGCAGCAGCATGAGGATATTGTTGGTAGTGGCCCAGTCTGTATTGGCGTCCTTAGCGAAGAACACCTCGATGAGGTCGAGTCCTGTGGCTGCTGCCATGGTGGGCACAGCGAGGAAGAAGGAGAACTCGGCTGCTGCACGTCTTGTGAGTCGCTGTGCCATACCTCCCACGATGGTGGCCATGGAGCGTGACACGCCCGGTATCATGGCTATACACTGGAAGAGTCCGATACGGAAGGCTCTAGGTACAGTGAGTTTAGTCTTCTCACTGCCGCGGCTGAATATCCTGTCGCATACGAGCATGAAGAGTCCTCCCACCACGAGCATGATGGCCACCACCTGAACGCTCTCGAGCAGGCTGTCAATGATTCCCGACTTCTTGGCGAGGAAGCCGATGACAGCGGCGGGAATGAATGCCACGAGCAGTTTCCAGTAGAAGTCCCATTTATGCAGGAAGGCCTCCAGTCGGCTGCTGCCTGCCGGGGCCGGAGTGCGGTCCAGGCGGAAGAAGCGATGCCAGTAGAGGCACACCACGGAGAGGATGGCACCAAACTGGATGATGATAGTGAAAGCCTTGACAAAGGGT
>OMSQ01000153.1 GCA_900313805.1 uncultured Prevotella sp.
CGCTCGTCGTCATCGGCCTTATCGTCCGATTTCTCTTTTTCAAAGAGTACGCGCCAGCCTGGTTTCAGGATTTCGCGTCCGGTAGTCTTGAACTCGGCACGGCCAGCCTTGCCCAGAACGGTTGTCTGGGCGTAGAGGCAGTCGGGGTAGAATACCGCGATGAATCGGCGGGCTATCATGTCAAATACGGCGCGCTCCTGCTGGGTCAGGTTGTTGGGATAGACTCCGGTGGGGATGATTGCATGGTGATCGGTCACCTTGCTGTTGTCAAACACCTTCTTGGATTTGGGCAGCTTGACGCCCTCCAGCGGGGCGGTAAACTGGGCGTAGTCCTTGAGGCCCTTAAGAATGCCGGGGCACTTTGGATATATGTCGTCACTCAGGAACGTGGTGTCCACGCGCGGATAGGTGGTTATCTTCTTCTCGTAGAGTGACTGGATGGTCTTGAGGGTGTCATCGGCCGAATATCCATATTTTCGGTTGCACTCAACCTGCAGCGAGGTGAGGTCAAACAGGCGCGGGGCATAATCCTTACCCTCCTTGCGGGCCACATCGGTTATGACAAAGTTCAGGGGCCGGATCTCGTCCAGAAGAGCCTGGCCTTCCTCAATTTTGGTGAACTTGCCTTTTGTATATGAGAATGTGGTGTCGCGGTATGTGGTCTTGAGTTCCCAGTACTGCTCGGGTTTGAAATTGTCAATCTCTTTCTGGCGGTTGACAACGAGAGCCAGGGTGGGAGTCTGTACACGGCCGATGGAGAGCACCTGGCGGTTGTTGCCGGTGCGATACTTGATTGTGTACAGGCGTGTGGCGTTCATGCCCAGCAGCCAGTCGCCGATGGCCCTGCTCAGTCCTGCCATGTACAGGGGCTGGTAATCCTTCTCGTCGCGCAGGTTCTGAAAGCCCTCGCGTATGGCCTCGTCGGTCATAGACGATATCCAGAGACGGCGTACCGGACAGCGTGCCCCGGCCTTCTGCATCACCCACCGCTGTATCAGTTCACCCTCCTGACCGGCATCGCCGCAGTTCACTATGCTGTCGGCTTTCTGCATCAGGCGCTCTATCACGGCAAACTGCTTCTTCACACCTTCATCCTCTATCAGCTTTATGCCAAACCGAGGGGGTATCATGGGCAGCGAGGTGAGGTTCCACTTGCGCCATGAGTCGGTATAGTCGTGAGGCTCTTTCAATGTGCACAGATGACCGAAGGTCCATGTCACCTGATATCCGTTGCCTTCCATGTATCCGGAGTGCGACTGGTTGGCTCCTATGATGCGCGCTATATCTCGGGCCACGCTGGGCTTCTCTGCTATGCAAACTATCATTCTCGTCTATGAATAAAAAACAGGCACCTGCTCGCTTCATGCGCAGGTGCCTGCAAAGTTACACATTGGAGGCGTGAAAACGAAGGTTTCTTCCTCCTTTTTTCTTTCTTCGTGCTCAGTTTCTGAATACCAGTCCCTCGCCGAAACTGTCTACTGTGATGGGCCGGTCGGTATGTACCTCGTCGGCCAGTATGCGCTTCGACAGGTCGTTGAGCAGCATCCTCTGGATGGCGCGCTTCACGGGACGGGCACCCATCTCGGGGTCGTAGCCCTCGTCTGCTATCTGCTCTATGGCATGTGGTGTCACCTGCAGTTCTATGCCCTGTGGCTCCAGCATCCGTTGTACGGTCTTTATCTGCAGTTTCACTACGTCGGCTATCTGCTCGCGTGTGAGCGGGGTGAACATGATGGTCTCGTCTATACGGTTCAGGAACTCCGGACGGATGGTCTGTTTCAGCATCTGCATCAGTTGTCCGCTCAGTGCTTCTGCATCGCGGTCGCTCATCTCACCGTCGGCCTGTGTATGACTGCTCACATATTCACGTATCAGTTGACTGCCCAGGTTGCTGGTCATGATGATGATGGTGTTCTTGAAGTTGGCGGTACGCCCCTTGTTGTCGGTCAGTCTGCCGTCGTCGAGCACCTGCAGCAATATGTTGAACACGTCGGGGTGTGCCTTCTCTATCTCGTCAAAGAGCACCACCTGATATGGCTTGCGCCTCACGGCCTCTGTCAACTGTCCTCCTTCGTCATAGCCCACGTATCCCGGAGGCGCACCAATGAGTCGGCTCACGGTATGCTTCTCCTGATACTCGCTCATGTCTATTCGTGTCATCATCCGTTCGTCGTTGAACAGATATTCTGCCAGTGCCTTTGCCAGCTCGGTCTTGCCCACGCCTGTGGTGCCTAGGAAGATGAATGATGCTATCGGTCGCTTCGGGTCCTGCAGTCCGGCGCGGCTGCGGCGCACGGCATCGGCCACGGCACGTATGGCTGGTTCCTGTCCCACCACACGGCGGTGCAGCTCCTCCTCCAAGTGCAGCAGTTTCTCCCTCTCGCTCTGCAGCATCCTGTTCACCGGTATGCCTGTCCAGCGGCTTACCACCTCGGCAATGTCGTCGGCGGTCACCTCTTCGCGCACCAGGGTGTCGCCCTCTTGCGACTGGTGCAGCCTTTCCTGAGCCTGTCGTATCTGCTGTTCCAGTTCCTGCAACTTGCCGTAGCGTATCTCTGCCACTCTGCCGTAGTTGCCCTCGCGCTCAGCACGTTCAGCCTCAAACTTCAGTTGCTCTATCTGCTGCTTGGCCTGCTGTATGTCGTTCACTATGCCTTTCTCGCCCTCCCAGCGTGCACGGTAGGCAGTCTCCTGTTCGCGCAGTTCGGCTATCTCCTTGTCCAGCGTGGCCAGTTTGTCTGTGTCGTCCTCCCTTCTGATGGCCTCGCGCTCTATCTCCAACTGTGCCAGACGCCTGCTTATCTCATCCAGTTCCTCGGGCACGCTGTCGCGCTCCATGCGCAGTTTGGCTGCTGCCTCGTCCATCAGGTCAATGGCCTTGTCGGGCAGGAAGCGCTCACTGATATAACGCTCAGAGAGTTGCACGGCGGCTATACAGGCATCGTCCTGTATACGCACGCGGTGGTGGTTCTCATAACGCTCCTTCAGTCCGCGGAGTATGGATATGGCGCTCAGCTCATCCGGCTCGTCCACCATCACTGTCTGGAAGCGTCGCTCCAGAGCCTTGTCCTTCTCGAAATACTTCTGATACTCGTTGAGTGTGGTGGCACCGATGGCTCTCAGCTCACCTCTCGCCAGTGCCGGCTTCAGTATGTTGGCTGCATCCATGGCTCCCTCACCTCCGCCGGCACCTACAAGCGTATGTATCTCGTCGATAAACAGTATTATCTGTCCGTCGGCCTTGGTCACTTCCTTTATCACACTCTTCAGTCGCTCTTCAAACTCACCCTTGTACTTCGCGCCGGCTATAAGTTGACCCATATCCAGCGAATACAGTTGCTTGTCGCGCAGGTTCTCCGGCACGTCGCCGCGCACAATGCGCTGTGCCAGACCCTCTACTATGGCAGTCTTGCCGGTGCCAGGCTCGCCTATCAGTATGGGGTTGTTCTTGGTGCGGCGGGAGAGTATCTGCAACAGGCGTCTGATTTCATCGTCACGACCAATCACTGGGTCCAGTTTCCCCTGTCGGGCATCGGCCACCAGGTTCTTTGCATACTTCTCCAGACTCTGATAGTTCTCATCGCCCGACTTGCTCTGCACCTTCTCGCCCTTGCGCAGTTCCTCCACGGCCTTGCGCGCATCGTTCAGCGTCACACCGGCATCCTTCAAAATACGGGCTGCCGTGCTGTTCACTTCTATCAGTGCCAGCAGAAGGGGTTCTATGCTCACATACTCATCGCCCATTTTTTCCGAGATGGCCATGGTACGCTGCATCACCTGATTGGAAGTACTGCTCAGATACGGTTGTCCGCCCTCTACACGCGGCAGGTGATTGATGCTCTGTTCTACCACTCGCTTCAACTGTGACATGTTGGCACCACTTTTCTGTAGCACATAGGTCACCACATCGGTTCCCTTCTCCATGATGCCACCCAGCAGGTGCTCTGGCTCTATCACTTGTTGACCGCGGCGCTCGGCTATGCTAACTGCTTCTTGCACAGCCTCTGCCGCCTTGATTGTAAATTTGTCTAATGTCATTTCTTGTTCTCCTTTCTTCTGTTTTGTTTTTCTATTCTGCCTATACTACTTCAAAGTCTGTGCCCTTGTTCGTATGCTGACATTTTGTCAGTATTTCGTCCTGCTTTTCAAAATCTTTTCACCACTTTTTGCTCAATCCATATTTTTACTGTAACTTTGCTTCGCAAACTGTAAAGAAGAAGATGATATCTGTCGAGGCACTGAAAGTAGAGTTCGGAGTTAAACCTCTGTTCCAGAATGTATCGTTCGTGGTCAACGACCGCGAACGAGTGGCATTGGTGGGCAAAAACGGTGCAGGTAAGTCTACACTGCTCAAGATTATTGCTGGCATGCAGACTCCCACCGCCGGACACGTGTCGGTGCCGCAGGACACTACCGTCGGATACTTGCCTCAGGTGATGAAAATCACCGACACACGCACTGTGATGGAGGAGACACGCCTGGCTTTCGCCGACACCATGCGCATGCAACGGCGCATGGAGTCGCTTCAGAAGCAGATAGAAGAGCGTACCGACTATGAGAGCGAGGAATACATGGCACTGGTGGAGCGCTTCACACAGACTCAGGAGCGTTACCAACTGATGAACGCCAGTCATGCCGAGGCCGAGATGGAACGTACGCTCATCGGACTGGGTTTCACACGACAAGACCTCAACCGTCCCACCAGCGAGTTCTCCGGAGGATGGCGCATGCGCATAGAACTGGCAAAAATCCTGCTCATGCGCCCTGACGTGCTGCTTCTCGACGAGCCCACAAATCATCTCGACATAGAGAGCATACAGTGGCTGGAGCAGTTTCTTGCCCTCTCGTCATCTGCGGTCATGCTCGTCAGTCACGACCGTGCCTTCATCAACAATGTCACCTCACGTACGCTCGAGATATCCTGTGGCCAGGTGATTGACTACCGCGTGAAATACGACGAGTATGTCACTCTGCGTGCACAGCGCCGCGAACAGCAGTTGCGCGCATACGAAAACCAGCAGCGTGAGATAGCCGAGATGCGCGACTTCATAGAGCGCTTCCGCTACAAACCCACAAAAGCCGTGCAGGTGCAGAGCCGTATCAAACAGCTGGCGAAGATTGTGCCGATAGAGGTGGATGAGGTGGACCGAGCCACCATGCGGCTGAAGTTTCCGCCATGCCTGCGAAGCGGCGACTTCCCCATAATAGCCGACGAGGTGGAGAAACATTACGGCGAGCACCAAGTGTTCTCGCATGTAAACCTCACTCTGAGGCGTGGGGAGAAGGTGGCCTTCGTGGGAAAGAACGGCGAGGGCAAGTCCACGCTGGTTAAGTGTATCATGAACGAGATACCCTTTGGCGGTACGTTGAAGATAGGACATAATGTGCAGATAGGTTATTTCGCACAAAACCAGGCTCAGTTGCTCGATGAGAGCCTCACGGTGTACGACACGATAGACCAGGTTGCACGTGGCGACGTCAGACTGCGCATCAACGACATACTCGGTGCCTTCATGTTTGGCGGCGAGGCCTCCGACAAGAAGGTGCGGGTGCTCAGTGGAGGCGAGCGTAGTCGACTGGCCATGATACGACTGCTGCTCGAACCCGTCAACCTGCTCATCCTCGACGAGCCCACCAATCACCTCGACATGCCTTCTAAGGACGTGCTCAAGGACGCCATACGGGCGTTCGACGGCACTGCCATTCTGGTGAGTCACGACCGCGAATTCCTCGACGGTCTGGTCACCAAGGTATATGAGTTTGGAGGCGGACGGGTGCGTGAACACATAGGAGGCATATACGACTTCCTGCAATCACGTAATGTCGGCGAACTGCACGAACTGGGAGCGACAAGCACACCTGCCACTACTGCCCCACAGCCATCGACACAGGTGGCTCCATCGGCACAAAAGGTGAGTTACGAGGAACGACGCGAACGACAGCGACAACTGCGACGCATAGAGAAGAGCGTGGCAGAGAGTGAGGACAAGATAGAGCGCATGGAACAGAGATTGAAGGAACTCGATACCATCCTCTGCACTCCAGAGGGTGCAAGCGATGTCACTCTCATCACCGAATACACGTCCACTCGCCAGATACTCGACCAGGAGGTGCAACGCTGGGAGCAACTGTCGGAACAGGCGGAAGAAATGAAACAAATAATCAATACATAACAAGAAATATGAAGACCATCAAACAACTTCTTACTGTCATGGCTATAGCATCTATTACAACAGGAGCCACGGCACAGACGACACTGCAGTCGGGCATAGACCTGAAAAACCTCGACACTACCGCCTCTGCCGGCAATGACTTCTACCAGTATGCCTGTGGCGGATGGATGCAGGCTCACCCTCTGCCTGCTGCCTACTCGCGTTATGGCTCCTTCGACCGACTGGCCGAGGACAACAACAAGCGCATCAACAGCATACTCACCGAACTGCAAAACGGGACATACGCAAAGGGTACCGTGGAACAGAAACTGGGCGACTACTATACTCTCGCCATGGACTCCGTACGTCGTAATCGCGAGGGCGTGAAACCAGTACTCCCCGTGATGGACGAGATAGAGAAGGCCAAGACTGTGTATGCTCTTAAACAACTGCAACTGAAGTACGCCACCTTCGGTTACGGCATACCTATGAGCATCTATTTCGGAGCCGATGAGAAGAATGCCAGCATGAACATACTCAACGTGTCGCAGGGTGGCATCACGCTCGGACAGAAAGAGTACTACCTGGACAATGACTCGGCTACAGCTGCCATTCGCGAGGCGTACAAGAAACATGTAGTGCGCATGTTCTGCCTATATGGCTTCAAGGAGGGTGCTGCCACCAAGAAGATGAACCTCATCCTCGACCTCGAGACGAAACTGGCTCAGGCTTCTAAATCGCGCACCGAACTGCGCGACGTGGAGGCTAATTACAACAAGATGACGACTGCCGACTTTGAAAGCAAATACCCGCACCTGCGCCTCACCCAACTGATGAATGCCGACGGCGTAGAGTCCTCTCTCTTCCCCGAGGTGGTGGTGGGACAGCCCAACTTCTTCGCTGCTGCCGATGCGTTGTTCCAGAATATCTCTGCAGAGCAACTGCGTGCTTACATGCAATGGGATCTCATCATGGGTTCTACCGGTTACCTCAGCGACAATGTGCAGGCTGCACACTTCGACTTCTTTGGTAAGACCATGAGCGGCAGGAAAGAAGACCACCCGAGATGGAAACGTGCCACTAACCAGGTGGAGAACCAGATGGGCGAGGCCCTCGGACGTATCTACGTGGAGCGCTATTTCCCAGCAGAGGCTAAGGCTCGCATGGAAACACTGGTGCGCAACCTGCAGGTGGCGCTCAGTCAGCGCATCGAGGCACAGGAATGGATGAGCGACAGCACTAAGAAGAACGCTCAGGATAAACTCGCCGCCTTCTACGTGAAGATAGGATACCCCGACAAGTGGAAGGATCTCTCAGAACTTAATATTGACAAAAAACTCTCATATTACGAGAATGTGCAGGCATGTCGCCGCTTCTGGAGCAAATACAACAATGACCACAAGGCTGGTAAACCCGTTGACAACACCGAGTGGTTCATGACTCCACAGACTGTCAATGCCTACTATAACCCCACAACCAACGAGATATGCTTCCCCGCAGGCATACTGCAAGTGCCGTTCTTCGACATGAATGCCGACGATGCGTTCAACTATGGTGCCATAGGCGTGGTGATAGGGCATGAGATGACTCACGGCTTCGATGACCAGGGACGACACTACGACAAAACAGGAAATATGGTGGACTGGTGGACAGAGAACGATGCCAATGGCTTCAACGAACGTGCCACTCAGTACGCTGAGTTCTTCAATAAAATCAAGGTGCTACCCGACCTTAATGCCAACGGTAAACTGACCTTGGGAGAGAATCTGGCCGACCACGGCGGACTGCAGGTGGCTTTCCATGCCTTCTGCAACGCTACAGCCAACGAACCACTGCCCGTCATCGACGGACTCACTCCTGAACAGCGCTTCTTCCTGGCATACGCCGGGGTGTGGGCTGGCAATATCACCGAGGCAGAGATAAGACAGCGCACAAAGAGCGACCCACACTCCCTCGGACGATGGCGCGTGAATGGAGCTCTGCCACATATCGACATGTGGTACGAGGCTTTCGACGTGAAACCCACCGATGCTATGTATCTGCCAAAGGAACAACGACTTAATCTCTGGTAATAAAAAGATGCCACTAAGACTGCCCGACCGCCTGCCGGCCATCGACCTGCTCAAAAGGGAGAATATCTTCGTCATGGACGCCACTCGCGCTCACGCACAGGATATTCGACCTCTGCGCATCGTCATACTCAATCTCATGCCTATTAAGGTGACTACAGAGACCGACCTCATAAGACTCCTGTCAAACACCCCGCTGCAGATAGATATCACGTTCATGAAACTGCGCAGTCACACTCCGAAGAACACACCCATCGAACACATGATGATGTTCTACCAGGACTTCGAACTGCTCAGACATCAGAATTTCGATGGAATGATAGTGACGGGAGCACCAGTGGAACTGCTGGAGTTTGAAGAGGTGAGCTACTGGCCTGAGATACGCGAAATACTGACATGGGCACGCACGCACGTCACCAGTACCCTGTATATCTGCTGGGCTGCACAGGCTGCCCTATACCTCAACTACGGCATACATAAATACCCGCTGCCACAGAAGATGTTCGGTGTTTACCCACAGCAGATACTCCACCCGCTGCTGCCCATCTTCCGGGGGTTCGACGACTCGTTCAACATGCCACAGAGCCGACACGCCGAGGTTCACCGCATAGATGTGGAGCAGCACCCCGACCTGCATCTCATAGCCTATTCTGAAAAGAGTGGGGTGGGCATAGTCATGGCTCGCGGCGGCAGGGAGTTCTTCATCACCGGACACATGGAGTATGCACCCGGCACTCTCGACAATGAGTACCTGCGCGACCGCGACTCACGCTCTGATGTGCAACTGCCTGTGAACTACTATGTGGACAACAACCCCGACCGCGGACCATATGTCACATGGAGGGCACATGCCAACTTGTTCTTCAGCAACTGGGTCAACTACTACGTGTATCAGGAGACACCATACAACCTCGACGATATCAGATAGGATACTGCGATGAACCACACACCGAGGGTCATAGAACTTTTGGCACCTGCTCGCAACCTGGAGTGCGGCAAGGCAGCAATAGATCACGGAGCCGATGCCGTGTACATAGGTGCCACGCACTTCGGGGCAAGGGCCGCTGCAACCAATAGCATTGACGATGTGGCTGCCCTCTGCCACTATGCCCATCGCTACGGTGCACGTGTGTATGCAACTGTCAATACCTTCGTCTACGACTCTGAACTCGCTTCTTTGCCCGAACTGCTGCTTGCTTTGGCGCAGGCCGGAGTAGATGCCATGTTGGTGCAGGATATGGCTGTGGTGGAATGTGTGGCGCGCCTGAAGAGTGAGGGACACAACATGCCACAACTCCATGCCTCCACTCAGACAGACATACGCACGCCAGAAAGGGCACGGTGGCTGGCAGCACAGGGCTTCAGCCGACTGGTGTTGGCCCGCGAACTGAGCATTGAAGAGATAGCACGCATACATGAGGAGGTGCCACAGGCCCAACTTGAAGTGTTTGTACACGGTGCGCTCTGTGTGTCTTTCTCCGGTGCCTGCACTGCTTCACAGTACTGCTTCTCAAGAAGTGCCAACAGGGGCGAGTGTGCACAGTTTTGCCGCATGCCCTTCTCTCTCACTGACAGTACTGGCGCCGTGGTGGCCCGACGTGGTCATCTGCTCTCCCTTCGCGATATGTGTCGGATTGACCACATCGAAGCATTGCTGCAGGCTGGCGTGTGCTCGCTCAAGATAGAAGGACGGTTGAAGGATGTTGACTATGTGAAGAATGTGGTGGCAGCCTATTCTCAGCGCCTGGATGAGATTATCGCTCGTCATCCCGACCTCTATTGCAGGGCATCGCTCGGACACGCTGAATACACCTTCCAGCCAGATGTGAACCGAACGTACAACCGTGGCTATACCACGTATTTCCTGAACGGACGTACTGCCGATATATGGTCACCGCTCACTCCGAAGGCTACCGGACCGCGTATAGGCAGGGTGAAGAGCATATCGCACCGCACCATCGTGGTTAGTACCACCACTCCGCTGGCCAACGGTGACGGACTCTGTTTCTTCGACTCCGACGGACAACTGGTGGGCTTCCGTGTCAACAGGGTAGAGGGCAATCACGTGTTTCCCCTCTCCATGCCACCACGCCTTGCCGTGGGCACCACACTCTATCGCAACGCCGACCAAGCCATGACAGCCTTGCTTTCACGACCCTCGGCACAACGGCGCATTGGCATCTCATTGGTGCTCACCCATCTCTACGACATCCTCACTCTCACTGCCACCGTGTGCCAGAATCCTATGCTCTCTGCCACATGCACCATACCTTGTCGGTGTGACAAGGCACGTCAACCGCAGGCAGATGTGCAACGCCGACAGTTGGAGAAATGGGGCAACACGCAGTTCTCCGTCCGCTCTGTCTCGCTGGCAGATGATGTGGATACCTTCTTCATTCCTGCCACTGTGCTCTCCACGCTGCGTAGGAGTCTCTCAGAGAAGCTCTCACAGGTCATCACCGCCTCGCTCGCTGTTCACGAGCCTTTCGCTTCCCCCTCGGCTCCCTCTAATCCCGGTGCACCGCCTCTGGCGGCAAATGCGATGGCAGCGGAATACTACCGTGTGCGAGGCATAACTCCCATACCCGCTTTCGAAGTGACACCTTCACCGCATCCTCTGCTCATGGAGTGCCGTCACTGTCTGCGCTTCTCTCTGGGTCACTGTGTGCGTAGAGGTGGCACGCCACCAACATGGCGAGAACCGCTTTATCTGGTGCTCGACGATGGCAGACGCTTCCCTTTACAGTTCGATTGCTCACACTGTCAGATGAATGTTTATGGTCAGGATTAGGATATTGTTCGTATTGCTTGTCACAGCATTGCTCACGGGGTGTTATAACCGTCGTACAACTGCCGTAGCACCCTCCATACAGTATACCAACCAGCAGATAGACAGCATAGTATTTGCTTACACTCACCACTATACAGAGAATTTCAACTTTGTGGTGCGTGCCGACTCTCTCTGGCTCACACGGCAGACTCCCGAGGAGTGGGTCAGTCAGTTGCCGGTCGACTCCTTCGCCGTGCCCCGCAACACACGTCTCGTCGTGGCCGACATACGCATACTGCCCACAGACAGCATTGACTCCGTATGGGTGCAACTGGCGCAGGACCAGGCCACCTTCGGATGGATACACGAAAGTCAGCTGTTGAGCCGTGTCGACCCTGATGACCCTATCTCGCAGTTCATCTCGTTTTTCTCCAACAAACACCTGCTTATCTTCCTCGTCATGGTCATTGTCATCGTTGTGGGCTATAGCCTTCGCCTGCTCCTGCGCCGAAATGCCCATATCGTGCACTTGAGGGATATAGACACGTTCTATCCCACACTCCTGGCCTTGCTTGTGGCAGTGTCGGCCACACTTTATTCCACTATACAACTCTTTGCCCCTGATGCGTGGAGAGAGTTTTACTTCCATCCCACACTAAACCCCTTTCGTCAGAGCGGCCTGCTCTTCTTTTTCCTTACATCGGTATGGGCTATGGTCATTGTCTCACTGGCAGCAGTTGATGACACCTTGCGTCACCTGCATTTAGGCGAGGCCATGCTCTATCTTCTGGGACTGGCAGGACTCTGTGCGCTCAACTATGTCATCTTCAGTCTCACCACGCTCTATTATGTGGGATATGTGTTGCTGGTGGCATATATAGTCTTCGCCTTCTACCGCTACTTCCATGTCACACGCAGCAAGTATCTATGTGGTCATTGTGGCATGCAAATACACCGCAAGGGGGTATGTCCGCACTGTGGAGCCGTGAACAAGTAGGAAAATCATAAAAAATTATGATTGTGCCTACACGCAAATCTCTGTACCTTTGCATCCGTGATATTTCCGTAAAATAGGTATCACGTGATAGTTATGAAAAAAATATACAAGTTCATTGCAGCCCTTTGCCTTACGTGCATAGGCTATCC
This sequence comes from uncultured Prevotella sp., assembly GCA_900313805.1. Classification (GTDB taxonomy): domain Bacteria; phylum Bacteroidota; class Bacteroidia; order Bacteroidales; family Bacteroidaceae; genus Prevotella. The sequence continues at coordinate 12,138 of OMSQ01000153.1, forward strand.
TCTTTCCCTCAGCGCAGCTGACGTTTTAGAAAATCCTGCCGACTCTCTTCGTACCAACGACCTGGATGAGGTGGTGGTGACATCACAACCTAAAGATAGTTATCGACTGCGTCTGCAACCACTCAGCGCCAGCATGTTCTCTGCTGATGATATGCAGGAACTCGGTGCCCGCGACCTCAGACAATTGTCTCAGTTTGTACCCTCTGTCGCCATGCCGGAGTACGGTTCGCGTCTCACCTCATCTATATACGTGCGCGGCGTGGGCTCGCGCATCAACAACCCCGCCGTGGGAGTGTATGTAGATAATATGCCGCTGCTATCGAAGACGGCATACAATTTCCATGTTTACGACGTGGAACGCATAGACATGCTGCGCGGTCCACAGAGCACACTCTATGGACAGAATACCGAGGGTGGTCTGCTGCGTGTGTATACCCGCAACCCAATGAACTATCAGGGAACTGACGTGAACCTGAGTGTGGGTACGCATTTCCTCAGAAATATCGAGGTGGCACACCACCATCGCTTCTCTGATGCCGTGGGCCTTTCTGTGGCTGCCTTCTATGGCGGCACCAACGGTTTCCGCCACAATCAGTACGATGACCAGCGTGCTGACCGCATGAACGAGGCAGGAGCCCGGGCACGACTGGTATTGCGCCCATCTTCACGCCTCACTCTCGATGTGGTGGCTGACTACCAGTACGTGCGCGAGAATGCCTTCCCATACGGACTGTATGACGTGGAGACGGGTTGTGTAGAATCGCCCAACACCAATCGCCAGAGCAACTACCGTCGCAACATATTCAATACTGCCGTCAACTTGAAGTACTCGGCCACGGCTTTCGATGTGTTTTCTACTACGTCGTACCAGTACCTCAAGGACTATATGCTCATGGACCAGGACTATCTGCCTGTAGACTATATGCACTTGCAGCAGAGGCAGTTTCAGAATGCCCTGTCAGAGGAACTTGTGTTCAAGAGCAAACTCTCTGGCATCTGGCGGTGGAGCACAGGTTTCTACCTCTCTAAATCGTGGCTCAAGACCAACGCACCAGTCGACTTCGGCGAGGGCATCACCACACCCATTGCCAATGGCATACAGACGGCCATGTACAACTCTATGCTCCGCTCCATGGCTGCCAGGATGATGCAGCAGGGCATGCCCGAACAGATGGCCATGGCAGCTGCCGCCAAAGCCATAGAGAATGCCGGCGGTGTGAGCATGGATGTGAACATGGAGGTGCCAGGACTGTTCCGTACACCGCAGTTCAACCTCGGCGTGTTCCATGAGTCAAACATTGAGATAACTTCAGCACTCACCGCCACCGTGGGACTGCGCTACGACTACAACCGTCAGAGCATAAACTACGACACTCAGGCTGCTATGGCCATGACGGCTAACGTGATGGGCACCGAAGCCACATACACACTGCTCTCACACCTGCAGCACCATGAGCGTGAGAATTTCAACCAGCTGCTGCCAAAGTTCGGACTCAGTTACCGCATCGACGAGAGTGGCAGTAATATCTACGCCACCGTGAGCAAGGGATACCGTGTCGGAGGGTTCAACATTCAGATGTTCTCTGATGTGCTTCAGACTGAACTCAATGCCAACAGTCAGCAGGCCATGCGTGGCGACTATGAGGTGCCTCACACCGAGGAGGATTATGAGCGTCTGCATCAGACCATCTCATACAAGCCCGAGGTGAGTTGGAACTACGAACTGGGCTCACACCTCAATCTCTTCGACCGCGCGCTGCGCATAGACCTGGCTTTGTACTACATGCAGGTGCGCGACCAGCAACTCTCTATTATGACCGACAACTACGGATATGGACGACAGATGGTGAATGCCGGCAAGAGCTTCAGTTGCGGACTGGAAGCAGCTCTCAGCGGACAACTCCTGAGCGACCGCCTGACATGGAGCCTGGGCTACGGCCTCACTCATGCCGAGTTTAAGGAGTATAGCGACGACCGCGAGATAGATGGTGCCACGGTGCACGTGGACTTCAGCGGCAAGCGTGTGCCTTTCGTACCTATGCACACACTCAGTGCAGCTGCCGACTATCGCTGGCCCGTCATTGCCGGTCCTCTCACAGCCCTCAGCGTGGGTGCCAACGTCAGCGCACAAGGCCGTATCTACTGGGATGAATACAACGAGGCATCGCAACCCTTCTATGCCGTGGCAGGTGCCAACGTGGCGGCATACGCCAAGAACATCACACTGCGCCTGTGGTGCCGCAACCTCACCGACACTCGCTACAACACCTTCGCCGTGAGTAGTGCCGCCGCTGGCGAAACTCTCTACTTCGCCCAGCGTGGCAACCCCTTCCAGTTGGGCATAGACCTCAATCTGCACTTTTGATTAACCAACCACATAAAACTGAAACACCGCGCTGAGACAAATGTCGAAGCGCGGTGTTTTTTATAGCGGTCAGCAAAAAAACACCATTTTGTTTAATCCATTAAACAAAATCAGCCAAAAATTTGTAAATCCATTAAACAAAATGTACCACTCCGGTTCGGAATAAAAAATAATCAGTATTATTTTGTTTTTCACTCACCTTGCATTATCTTTGACTTTGTCTAAGATAGGCTGCGGTTCGGAAATAAAAACAAAAACTGCGTTGTTTGTTTTGTATTTCTCTCACCTTGCACTATCTTTGACTTCGTCTAAGATACTCACGCTCGGGTATGAAAATGAAAAACTTCGTATTTCATTTTGCATTCCGCTCGCTTAATCGTATCTTTGACTTCGTCTAAGATAGGCTGCGGTTCAGAATAAAAAAATAATCATTATTATTTTTTTATTCACTCACCTTGCACTATCTTTGCAGAATAAACGATTACAGTATGTTTGGACTAAGACTGCCGGAAATAATTTTTATCGCGCTGATAATCCTGCTGCTCTTCGGAGGCAAGAAAATACCGGAGATGATGAAGGGACTGGGACGAGGCGTGAGAAGTTTCAAAGAAGGAATGAACGACACCACTGCCGATGGTGACGACGACAAGAAACAGGTGAGCGAGAAGAGCGACGCCGACGAGAAGTAATGTGCAACCGCCATCGGAGATGACAAAACCAAGTACCGCCCATACCTTCTGGGAACATCTCGATGAGTTGCGCAGCGTCATCCTGCGCACGCTCGGCGGCATCGTGCTTTGCGCCGCCGTGGCGTTCTGCTTCAAGGACACGCTCTTTGCCGTGATACTGGCACCCACACACAGCGATTTCATCACCTACCGCCTGATAGGGGCCGAACCCTTTCACCTGTCGCTGGTCAACACCATGCTCACCGAGCAGTTCATCACCCATCTGCGCATAGCGGCATACGTGGGATTGCTCATGGCTTCGCCATACGTCATATACCAACTCATGCGCTATCTCTCGCCGGCACTCTACGAGAACGAACGCCGCCACGTGCGCACGATAGTGGGCAGCGCATACCTGATGTTCATCCTCGGCACGGTGGTGTGCTATCTGGTGCTCTTCCCGCTCACGGTACGCTTCCTGGGCACCTATCAGGTGAGTGATGAGGTGACACCGCTCCTCTCTCTGCAGTCGTACACTGATACGCTGCTGATGATGTGCCTGGTGATGGGCATAGTGTTTGAACTGCCAGTGCTCTGTGCATTGCTCTCGCGCATGCATCTGCTCACACGTGATGCCATGCGTACATACCGCAGGCATGCCATGGTGGCTATACTCATAGTGGCGGCCGTCATCACTCCCACAGGCGATGTGTTCACCCTGCTGGTGGTTTCGGCACCCATCTACCTGCTCTATGAACTGAGTATTCTGCTAGTAAAGTAATAAAACAGATTTATGATATGTCACTGAGGAAGATAAGAATCGCATTGGCCACGCTCTTCATGCTTGGCCTCATCTATTTCTCCCTTGATTTCTCGGGCACCGCCTACCATTACGTGAGTTGGATGCCCAAGTTACAGCTGGTGCCCGCCGTGCTGGCAGTCAATGTCGTGGTCATAGCTGTGCTGGTGCTGCTTACCTTGCTCTTCGGGCGTATCTACTGCTCTGTCATCTGTCCGCTCGGCGTGTTGCAGGACTTGGTCGACTGGTTGCACTGCCGCCGGCATAAAAACCGCCATTCCTTCTCCAGGCCCCTCACATGGTTGCGCATGCTGATGCTGGTGCTCTTTGTGGTGGCAGTGATAGTTGGCATTGGGGTGATAGTGGCCTTGCTCGACCCATACGCGTACTACGGACGCATAGCGCAAAACTTCTTGCAGCCGCTGTGGATGCTTGGCAATAACGTGCTGGCAGAGGTGGCAGAGAGTGCCGACAGTTATGCTTTCTACCACGTTGACATCTGGGTGCGCAGCGTGCCGGTCATGATAGTGGCAGCTGTATCATTGATTTTTGTTGTGGTGCTGGCATGGCGAGGCGGACGCACCTATTGCAACACCATCTGTCCGGTGGGTACAGTGCTGGGCGCTCTATCACACTTCTCACTCTTCCGCATAGAGATAGACGGTGACAAATGCCGTCATTGCGGCAAATGCACGAAAAACTGCAAGGCTTCGTGCCTGGATCATGCTTCGCTGCATGTGGACCACAGTCGTTGTGTCACCTGCGGCAACTGCATCAGTCAGTGCCATTTCGATGCTCTGCACTACACCTGGCGCCGCAAAAAGAAAACTGCTGTAGCACAG
>OMSQ01000218.1 GCA_900313805.1 uncultured Prevotella sp.
CACGGCGCTCTATCAGGCGCTCACCGACAGCGCCCTGTGCGCCTCGCTGGGGTGCGACACCGCCAATGTCATCGGACTCTTCCTGCCAAACACCTATCAGGTGTACTGGGACGTCACTCCCAAAGACCTTATCGCACGCATGAAGAAGGAGCACGACCGCTTCTGGAATGATGAGCGCAAACAGAAGGCACAGAAACTGAATCTCTCACCAGCAGAGGTGACGGTGCTGGCCAGCATAGTGGCTGAGGAGACCAACTATACTCCTGAGAAGGCTACGGTGGCAGGACTCTACCTGAACCGCATACGCAAGAACATGCTGCTGCAAGCCGACCCCACGGTGAAGTTCGCTCTGCGCGACTTCGCTGCCAAGCGGGTGCTCAACCGCATGCTCACCGTTGACAGTCCGTACAACACCTATAAGTACGAGGGACTGCCTCCAGGACCTATTCGCAACCCTGCTGCCGAGGATATAGATGCGGTGCTGGAGGACCAGCGCCACGAATACCTGTATATGTGTGCCAAGGAGACATTTGACGGTACGCACAATTTCGCACGTACCATGGCTGAACATGAGCAGAACGCACGCAAGTACACTCAGGCTCTTAACGAACGGGGCATAAAGAAATAGGTCACAGTCCGTCAGCTCCTAAATATCGTATCAGTTGGGCATACAGTGGCACTTCTGATAGCAGTGGGGCATTGCCCACCATTATCAGGTGCTCCTGGGCGCGGGTCATCGCCACATTGAGCTTGCGGTCTACCAAGGTGCCGTCGGTATCCTCAAACACATTGCTGGTTAGAAAATCCAGCTGGTAGCGACGCTGCACTGTAAAGCCGTAGATGATATACCGCCGCTGCGAACCCTGGTAACGCTCCACGGTGTCGATGGTGATATCATGCAGCGCAGGTATGCCGTAGTGGTCTATGGTGTCGCGCACGGTGGCTATCTGGTTCCTGTAGGGCACGATTACACCCACGGTGCTGTCGGCATCAAACCTCTCTTTCTCCATCTCATATATCCTTACCACCAGGGCCGCTATGATATCGGCCTCGCTCTGGTTCACCTTGTCGGAGGGCGAGGCTGTGGGGCGTGGGGCATTGATGAAGGCTATGCGGCGTGTGGTGAGCAGGGTGGTCATGGCATCGGTGCCTGTCTTCGCCCCAGTCAGCACTGCCAGCTGATGGGGTAGGGGCACCTCGGTCAGCAGACCGTTGTAGAAGGCGTGGTTGGGAAACTCTGCTATGTCGTGGTGCATGCGCCCCTGACGGGTGAGCATATAGGTCACATCCTCGCGTCCGGTGCCGTATCTGCGCAACAGACGCTCGAAGAGCGACAGGCGGCAGTCGGTGAGGCAGATGGCGTTGAGCAGCGGGTGGTCCACGCTCGATACCGCGGGCTGCTGCTGTACCACGGCGGGCAACTGCTTGTGGTCGCCTATCATCACTATCTTGTCTATCATGGCGGTGCCGCCGCTGTGGGCACCCAGCAGACCGATGAGGTGGGGCTCCAGTATCTGCGAGGCCTCGTCTATCAGTCCCAGGGTGAAGTGCTTCAGCGTGAGCAGGGGGATGCAGGCAGAGAGGGTGGCTGTGGTGCCCACCACCACCCTGACGGCGAGAAACCGCTCTCGCAGCTCGCTCACCCTGTTGCATGTGCGTGCCACGTTGCGCAGCAGGTGGTCGCGGTAGGGCACGGCGCAGTTCAACTCGCTGCCTATGCGTATGTATTCTATGCTCTCGGCTTTCAACTTGCTGCATATCTCGTCCACGGCCCTGTTGGTGTACGACATGAGCAACACTGTGCCATCGGGTTCCAGCAACTCTTCCTTCACGGTGTTGAGCATGCCGAAGGAGGTCTTGCCCGTGCCCGGCGGACCGATAATAAGAAACAGGTCCTGCGCCTGTTTCACTCGTAGTGCCAGTTCGTTGAACGCCCCGTAGTCGCCGCGCAAGGTCCGTGCTCTGTTCACCCGTGGCTCGCGCTGCATGAGTAGCAGGTCGCGACGCTCCTGTGGGGCGGAGAGGAAGGCATGGATGCCGCGGTACAGCACATCGTACGATGACTCTATGAAGTCGTGCTCAATGGCCCAGCTGCGCTCTATGTAGCGGGTGAAGATGCGGGGGTCGGACTGTGAAGCGCGTAGCAGCAGTGTGATGCTGTCCGTCTGTATGTCTTTTATGCTGCACCTGAACACCATGGTGCGGCGTATGTCGGGCTCCTCGCCTGCATCGTAGGGGTAGAGCACCACCACGTCGCCCACACGGAAATTTGCCATGTCGTTGTCGGGAGTCTCGGCAAACTGCAGGGTCACCTCCTTTATCGTGCCCTCGCTGTCCTTCTCTGGGGGCACCAGCGTCAGTGCGTTGTATATGTTGCCTGCCAGCAGCTTCTCTTCTATGGAGTCGTGCCACTTCGAGGCGAAGCCGGAGTTCTCTTTCGTGCAGTTGCCCAACTTCGACAGCACATGCTCGTTGGCCACGAAGGTGAGCATGCGGTAGTAGTAGGCGCGCTCCAGGTCGCTGGCCTGGTGTATGGGTGCGAGCAACTCTGCCACCTGTCTGCGCTGGTAGTTCTGCCACAGCATGTTTGTCGCGTGTTTGCTGTTCACGCTATCAGGTGTCAGCGTGTCCAGCACCTTGTATCCGTCGGGGTGGGCATACTGCATGTCGCGCCACACTATCTCGTTGCGCACGCGGAAGGCACGGAAGATGAGGTCGGGGGCAAAGCCGTGCCCGTCCAGACTCTCGTCGTATTTCGTGTAGAGCAGGAAGGCGTGCAGTTCGCGACCGTTGTCCTCGTACTTTTCGCGGTAGTTGTAGCGGATGAGTGCCATGTAGAGCAGCAGCTGCACGTAGTGCTCTTCCTTGTAGCGTGGACGACGGAAGTTGTCGTAGGGAAACTCACCCTTGCCCGACTTCTGCTCCATCAGCACCTTCATGTCCCACTGCAGGTAGTCCATGCGCCCCTGCAGTCCGAGCATCTCTGAGAAGAAGGATGGCTCCACCATGCCCTCGCTGCTCTGGAAATGTCCTATGGCCTCTGGCAGCGCCTCGTGTAAGGCATGCTCTATGTTGGCTTTCTGCCGCTGTGCCTCCTTGTGAAACTGTGGGCTCAGGTCTACTGTCAGCAGTGTGGCGGCATTGTGCTGGAAGAAGGTCTTCACGCTGTCGGCGTATGTGTGGCCGTCGTCCTGATGGTGCAGGGCATCGTCGAGCAACTGTCCTGCCAGGTTTCCCAGTACTATGGGCTCGGTGACTTGCGAGGGTGACAGACGGTGCAGCAGGTGTGCCGTGGCTCCCTCGGTGTAGTTGGTGAAGCAGCGTGCCACAGCAGATATGTCTACCAGGTAGTCGGGCTCCAGTATTATGAGTTCGGGGTATATCACGCCGTCCTCCTCCCTGGGCCTCACCAGGTTCAGTTGGGCATACTGATACAGCATGGGTTCCAGGTACGACCAGTCGCCCTTGTTGTATGCCCGCTCCTGCTCGCTGCCGGCATAGCACACCTTGAGCATGTCGCAGCCTTCATCGGGCAGGGCGTATATATAGCGTTCGTCCCAGTGGTCGGTCACCACGCGCATGCACTCGCTTATGAGTGTGCGCGAATGGGCGTGTACGGCTTGTGGGTGGAAATGCGACTGTAGCGCCGGCGGTATTGCACATTGGTAGAGGTGGGCTATGAACTGGCAGATGTTTTCCAGGTCGATGCGGCTGTGCTCCAGCAGCTCTTCTTTGGTCAGCGAGGTGCGACGGCGCAGCCGGTTGCGGGTGTCGTTGATGTCGTTGGCCAGTTGCCGTGGCACCTGATATTCCTTTATCAGATAGTCGGTCTTGGCAAAGGTGCCGCTGAAATGGAGCGAGGCCCGGCTCACCTTCTCGTCCACGCAGCGCTGATACACACGGCTGTACACGGCATAGACCCTGGCATGGTCGGGTGCCAGGGTCAGTGCCTCCTCCAAGTCGGCGAAGAGTGCCGCGGAGATTATCTTGTCGTCTGTTGATGCGGTGGTCATGTCTGATTCTGTTCTCTTCTCTTTCCCTCCTCCTCTATGGCCTTGGCCTTCTCTGGGCGGATGACATAGTTGAATTCGTCAAACTGGCTGAATCCCATCTCCTTGAGTCGTGCTATTGAGGCCTGCACGTCGGCATCGGTGTTGTAGTTGGGTATGTGTGGCACGCGCACCGTCACGTCACCGGCCTTGCCGTGCTCTGCTAGCAGACGCAGGTTGCTCAGCACCTGCTCGTTGCTGCGCTCGGTATAGCGGCGGTAGATGTCGGGGTTCATGTCCTTTATGTCCACATAGTAATGGTGTATGCAGGGCAACAGGCGCTCTACATGACTGCTGTCCACATTGAGCGATGTCTCCACAGATATGCGCCACCCTTCGGGCACCTTGCCGCAAAACTCCTTTATTGCCTCGCTGCGCAGGAGGGGCTCTCCGCCGCCGAAGGTCACACCGCCGCCTGTAGCCAGATAGTAGAGGTTGTCGGGCAGGCACCTCTCTACCATCTCGTCCACGGTCATCATGCGCCATACCCCGTGGGGCACCAGGCACTGCGGGTTCAGGCAGTACTGGCAGCGCAGCGGACAGTGGTGGAAGGTGATGAGGGTGGTCACCCCCTCACCGTCGATGGCTATGCGGTGGCGTGTGAAGCCTATCATTGGCAGTGCGTCCATATCTTGCTCTTAGTAGCCGGGGTTCTGGGTGTAGGTGTCGTTCATCTTAAACAGACGACCCTGTATCGGGAACACGATGGTGTGTCTGTCGGCCTCGCCGGGAGCCTGCGGACGCTGGTCGTAAGCTTTGTGATAGCGGTCGAAGCGGATGAGGTCCTGACGTCGCCAGCCCTCCCATGCCAGTTCCTTCAGTCGCTCGTCGAGGATGGTCTGCTCGTCGATGCTGGTGAGCAAATCCATGTCGGCGCGTGAGCGCACCATGTTGATAGGCACTAATGCCTCGGCCTCCCAGCCCAGTCGCCACAGGGCCTCACTCTCCATCAGCAGCACATCGGCGTAGCGGAAGAGCACTATGTCGTTGTCTACCAGCAGACCGTCGTTCAGAGCAGTGGGGTCGTTCTCATATTTCTTCATGCGGGCGCCGGCAGTCTTCTCATACTTCGTGCCGCTCAGGTCGAGGGCCACTTCCAGTGGACGGTAGATGAGCGGGGTGCCGTCGTCGAGCAGCACCGGCTTGTTGTTCTCAAACACCTCGTCGCTATAGAAATTCTTTTCCCAGCGGGAGTCTTCGTTCTCGGTGCCGTAGCCGAAGGTGTTGGCGGTGGAGACAGTGGCACATGTGCCGTTCTCGCAAGCCATGCCCAGGGCGGCACCATGACTGTAGTGGTATGAACGGTGCAGGTATCGGAAGATATTGGTGTACTCATTTTTGTCCATGGGTATCACGAAGATGTTTTCTTTCGAGTCTTCGTTGTGCACCTTGAAATTGTCTTCATATTCTTCTTCCAGTTTGTTGTTCGTGCCCAGCAAGTCGCACCAGTACAGGCAGGCCTCCCATGCGTTCTTGTCGCCAACGGGCGTCTTCAGCATTATGGTCTTCCCATCGGGACGGCTGTCGTCGGTCCACACGTCGTCGGTCCACACCTCGGCATTGAGGGCCATCTTTGCCAAGAGGAAGAAAGCCACGTCTCTTGTTATGCGTCCATAGTAGGGACCGGGTGCGTTGCTGCGCTCTTGGCGGAGAAGTGTCAGACTCTCGTACAGGTCGTTGTACAGGCGATAGAAGAGCTGGCTGCGTTCGAGCTGTGGCGAGTCTTTCAGGTCGGTCACGTAATGATCCAGATAGGGCACGCGGGCATAGAGGTCGAGCACATAGTAGTAGAACAGGCAGCGCAGGGCACGTATCTCGTTGCTGTAACTGTCATATTGATCGTCGCTGAGTTTGCTGCGGTACTCATCTACCAGGCTCTGTGCCTCGTTGCATAGCACGATGGCGCGGAACAGGTAGTTCCATGCATCGCCGGCGGGCGACAGACCTCCGTCCCAGGTGTGCAGATACATGCTCTGCCACAGTCCGCCGTCGTACCAGTCGCCGCCGCGTGTGGGCAGCATGGCCTCGTCGGTGGTCAGCGTGTTCAGGTCGTAGATGCCGCGCTCGGTGCCCTGCAGGCCCTGGCTCATCTTATTGCCGCCAATCTGTGAGTAAAGGGCGGCCACGGTGTTACGGTATATCTGCTCGGGAGTAGAAAGCAGTTCATCTTCGTCTATACGGTCGTGTGGACGTTCGTCAAGACAACTGATGGTGAGCAATGCCACAGCGGCAATGCACATGACGGTTGATAGTGTATGTCGTATGTATTTCATGATGGTCTTGTGTGCTATGGTTTAAAACTGTATGCTTACTCCGAAACTGTATGAGCGGTAGGGTGGATATGAGCGCTTGTCGTCGATACCCATGGTGTTGTTGGTCACGTATGAGTTAATCATCGGGGTCAGTCCGCTGTAGCCGGTGATGGTGGCCAGGTTGTTGATGCTGCATGAGAGTCGCAGGCTGCTGATGAAGCGCGACTTTATGGGCACGTTCCATCCCAGTGTCAGATAGTCGATGTTCAGGTAGTCGCCGCGCTCCAGCCAGTAGTCGGTGATGGTCTGGTCGTGGATATTCTTCTCTGGTGCACCCTTCATCACGTTATAGTCGGGGAAGGATGCCATGTTCATGTATGTCAATGCCGTACCATTGTATATCTTGTGTCCGAAGGCGCCGTTCATCTGTATAGACAGGTCCCACTGCTTGTAGCGCAGGCTGATGTTAGAGCCCAGGGTCATCTTGGGTTGTGCCTGACCGCATAACTGCTTGTCGCTGCCGTCGGTCACCACGCCGTCGCCGTCCAGGTCGGCCACCTCGTAACTATAGGTGCCATCGCCATTGTCCTTCAGTCCTGTGCAGTGCTGCAGGTAGAACACGCCCAGGGGCTGTCCCACCATCTGATAAGTGATGTCGTTGTTAACCCCATGGAAGCCGGCTCCGTCCAGATGCGACAGACCGCTCATGTCGTCGGCCTGCAGGTATTGGCCTTGATACCAGCCTGAAAGTGATCTGAGTTTGTTGCGCTGGAACGACATGTTCAAGTTCACGCTCATCTGCCAGTCTTTGGTCTCTATGGGTGTTATGCTCATGCCTATTTCCACACCGCTGTTGTCCATCGAACCCAGGTTGGCCAGCAACTGGTCGTAGGGGAAGGGTGGGATGCTCACACCGTAGTTGTATATCATGTCGCGTGTGCGAGAGTAGTAGTATTCTGCGTTCAGCAGCAGGCGGTTGTTCCAGAATCCCAGGTCTACACCCACGTTGAAGGTGCTCTTCGTCTCCCATTTCAGGTCTTCGTTCACATTTTGCGGATAGCCCATCACTACTGTTGTGGTGCCTTCGTAGGGCACTATGGCTATGGGTCTGAGCATACGCAGGCTGCTGTAGCTCTCTATGGCACCCAGGTTGCCCGAGAAACCATATCCCATGCGCAGAGACAGACGGGTGAAAGTTCTCTGGTTGCGCATCCACCTCTCCTTCATCATGTTCCACTCTCCTGAAAGGGAGGGGAAGAAGCCCCAGCGGTTGTCCTCGCTCACCATTGATGAACCGTCAGTACGGGCGTTCAGATGCAGGGAATAGCGCTCCAGCAGGGTGTAGTTGACGCCAGCCATGAACGACAGCAGTTTCGGACGGTCGTAGCGTGAACCTGTACCATTGTACGGCAGGATAGAGCCGGCACTCAGGTTGTCATAGCCAAATTCGTTGGTGGTGTAACCCTTCACCGTGGTGTGGAAGCCGGACCTCTGGTTTTCCTGGTACTCGGTCAGTCCTACTAAGCCCAAATCGTGTGCTCCCCACTTGTGCTGGTATCGCAGCAGCGCGTTGAACAGCCAGTCTTCGGTCTTAAGTTCTGCACGGTAGGACTGTCCCTGAGCCCATACCCATGTGGGCAGATACTGGCTGTTCTCATTCGATGTGTATGAGTAGGAACCGAAGAGCGCCAGCGACAGGTCTTTTGTGAACTGGAAGTGCAGTTGGGCGTGGGTGTTGAAGTTCAGGTTCTTATCATGATCCTTCTCCTGAAGCAGGGCTATAGGGTTGGATATCTGCGAAGCGTAGGTGTTGCGCTCCCATACTCCGTTGTACATGTCGTTGTGGAAGGTGGGGTTCTGTGCCGCAGCACTGTAGAAGAGAGCAAACTCATCGAAGATGTTCTTGTTGCGCTGCGATGAGCCAAACACACCCATGTCTATTTTCAGCAGACCGTCGAAGGCACTCTGACTCAGGTCAATCTTTGCTACGAAGTTGTTGAACGAGTTGTTGCGTATCACGGTGTTGTGCTTCATGAAACCTATCGAGGCGCGGTAATTGCTCTCTGTGGTACCTCCGCTGAAGGCCAGGTGGTGGTTGCTCACCACACCGGTGCGGGTGAGCTCCTCGGGGAAGTTGGTGTCCATGCCGCCGTCGTTGGCATACAAACCGCGTGCAGCCGCCTCGCCCAGGTATTGCCTGCGGTTGAGCATTTCTATGTTCTTGTAGGTGCTCTGTACGCCTATGTTGCCGTCGTAGGATATGTGGAAGTGTCCGGCTTTACCCTTCTTTGTCACAACCTGTATCACACCCGAGGCACCACGTGAACCATAGAGCGCTGTCTCAGCAGCATTCTTCAGAATGGTGAAACTCTCTATGTCGGCAGGGTAGATGCTTGACAGTGTGGAGAGACTGCTCGACACACCGTCGATGATGACCAGAGGGTCGTTGCCGCCGGTGAGTGACGTGGTACCACGCACACGCACACTGGAGAGTGCTGCCATGCGACTGTCGGCTGTCACCTGCACACCAGCTGCCTGACCGCTCAGGGCTGACAGTGAGTTGGTGACAAGACCCTTGTTCATG
>OMSQ01000012.1 GCA_900313805.1 uncultured Prevotella sp.
GCAAAGGTATAAACATCACGCCAAACACGCAAACTTTTCCACGCCTTTTTTCAGAAAAACATGAAAATTTTCGGAATTGTTGACAAACAGTGCCGTTTTTTACTTTGCCAAAGCGTCTTCCACCTGTCCTTTGATGCTATACAAGCCATCCACGCCAATTTTTTTACCCTCCCACTGCATGCAAGGAGTGACGAAGTGTTCATGGCAAAACACCATTTTGCCGTCCGAGAAAACAGCGCCATAAGCGATAGCACCCGCATCGGTAAGGAATGGGATCTCCCGCGGTTCCTCATATTTCACAAATTGTATGCCCTTCATCAATTGGGCAGAGAAGCCTTCCTCGAAAGTCACTTCTTTTTTCTTTTCCGTAACTATTTGCATGGCCTTCTGCTGTCGGCCGTCGTCGGCGAAGCACAGGTAATATGTCTGGTCCACTCTGCGTCCATCCTGATCGAGAAGGATGCCGGAGAGACCATTGGCATTTTCTTTAAACTCATATAGCACCACCGTGGGTTGTGGATGTTTTGTCTGGTATGCCACAATCTTATCCTTGAAAAACGCCTTCAGCTTGTTTATGTAAGCCATACACTTTGCGTAGTTATCTGCGTCTTCGGCAGGTTTGTATCCCATAGAGCCTTCTGCCTTACATCTTTTATAAGTACTGTCGGTAGATGCAAAGACATATAGGTTCCATTGGCTTTTGTCGTTCTTCTTTGGATTGGGATTTATTGCTTTCAGTTTCATCCCCTTCACATCATCGATCATATTGATGACATCTTGCAGTTCATCGCTGGTTAGTGCCACAGCACCCGAGAGCTTGTCGGACACCATGCGTATCACATGTGTGCCAAACTTGCTATTATAGATGGTTTCGAGAGAGAAGACTGTATTGCCTTTTTTGTCAGTTTCACTATATTCTATCTTGCAGAGAGTTGGTCCGGTCTCAGATGCAAAAATGGGGCTCATGGTCATGACCATAGCGATTAGGGTTAGCAGTTTTTTCATTTCTTTTCATTTTCTATGGTTTGCATTAGCGAGAAATTGAGCAGTTCTATATCACTCATCTCCACCTGATGTATATTCTTGTTTTCATACCACGGCTGCCGGTCAAAGTAGTCGCGATATGCAGGGTCGGCGATGGGCGCGCCATGACGTGCGTAAATTTCCCATCTCATAATGCGGAGTGCCGTCTTGGGATACTTCTCTAGTATGGGTCGCGTGGCTGGACGTACCGAACCGAAACTGTATATGCCGTCTACACCTGGGTATCCTGCATACTCCCTTGTGAGTTCAAACTCGGCGCCCAGATTGGGGAAATGCCGTTTGCCAGCGGGCATGTCGCTCTTCACCTTCATGCCCTGCTGGGTCATTTTTATCTGCCAGGTAGTAAGTTTGCCTTTAGTCCAATACTGTATACCATCCTCATAAATGTTATAAGCCAATCCAGGTTCGTTCCTCTTCTTCAAGTATAGATTGCTGCCACTATAGAGGTCGGCACCGAAGAGCACCTTCTCGTCAGCCTGTTCGGGCACAATGACAAGCCCTTCCTTCACATCCTTCTCATTGGCATAGAAATGATAGAGACCATCGTATGCGTAGTGTGCATCTGCCGACAACTCCAGGGGCAGACGACTGTCCTGGCCAGTATATTTAATGAGCACATCGTGTACTTGATGCTTCTTGTCGAAGAACATGAGGAGATCCCAAGTGCCTATTGTATTGTGTTCTACCACGAGGCTGCTGCCCTGCACCTGTACCTTACCTTTTTTAATCTGCATTGTACGCCAAGTGCGCGGATTAGACGTGAAACCCGTCTGGTGGTCCACATCCACTTGCATCAATACATATTTTCCTTTTCCTTCAGAAGCGAGTTTGTAGACGTTGCATCCATCATGCCAGGTAGACGGAGTACCCCAGAACGTGGGACTCTCATCTGCTGGTTTCATCTGTGCACTGCGCTGGGCCATCTCGTTCTTGGTGCGCTCAGGTATGTTGCTCTGCGCCATAGCCATCATGGGCAAGCAGCAAAGCAAGGTAAGAAATAACTTTCTCATATTGTTTCTTTAATTGATTGCTGTCAATGTATGGACTGCAAATATCGCAAAAAATCTCTGTTCTTCAAAAAAAATCCTACTATATTTTGCTTTCTACCCCACTTTGCCGTATCTTCGCAGTGTGAAAAGATTTGTTTTTATCCTCCTCACGTCGATACTTGTCCTCAGCGCATACGGCCAGCGCGACATGTACCGTTACAGCCTTGACTTCACCCTAGGAGCCAGGCATTTTGTGGATACCATACCCATAGAGTTTGTCAACAACCAATTGTATGTGAATGTTTACACACAGGGGCGCAAGTATCGTTTCTGTATTGACACTGGCAGCAGTCAGGGTATAGCATACCGCAATGGCAGCATGCCATACGGCGAGATATTGGGCAGAGTGCAGTCGCGCGATGCCAACAACCGCATAGACACCATCCATGCCGTGCGCTTTCCCGACTTCCGGCTGGGGCATCTCCATATACGAGGGTACAGCGGTTCGCTGCTGCACCAGTACAACAAGCAAGCGCCGTACGACGCCATCATTGGTTTCGACTTGTTCAACAAGGGCTTGTATGCTAAAATCGACACACGCGCAGGATACATGGTGCTGACCGACATGAAGGAGGTGTTCGCTGAGGAGCGCGGCTATGTGATGAGATACCACCTGGAGCGCTTCGTACCTCACATCAAGGTGTCTCCATTTCCAAAATGTGAAGACGATGCCCTCTTCGACACAGGCAGTCGCCGTCTGTATGTGATGAACAAGGGTCGTATGCAGACATGGGCTGACGAGCAACCCGATTTCACCACACAGATAGAAGGTTCGGGCATGGACACCCGGGTATTCGGAGCCCACGGCGCCGGACGTTCTGGTGCGGCATACTACCTGTGGCTGGACGACATCGAGATGGGAGGGTATCATTTCAGCGACTACCACACCACGACAACACTCGGAAATTCGCGTGTGGGAGGAGAACTGCTTCATTATGGCTCGCTGGTAATCAATTCCAAAAAGAAGCGACTCATCTTTCAGCCATACGACGGTACCAAACAGGCCATAGTGAACAACGAGCAGAAGTCCATAGCTTTCAGCGATGCTGGCGGACGGGTGGTGGTAACCATGGTATGGCAGGGCGGCAAGCACTATAGCGCGGGATTTCGCAGCGGACAGGTGCTGACAGCTATAAACGACTATCGAATAGACAGTTGGAGCGATTTCCAACGTTTCCGCTTCATTGATGGCATGCAATACACATTCACCGTTTACGACCCGAATGGAGGCATCCACCAAATCATCTCCGAACGTTAATGAAAAAAATGACGTGCCGCATTTTACATTCCTTGCGACACGTCACAATCAGTCATTATTCTCAGACAGATTCACTCTCCTTCAGGAGCTTTGTCTATGAGTTCCATAAACTGATCCAGTTTCGGAGTGATGATAATCTGTGTGCGGCGGTTACGCTGCTTACCCACCTCAGTATCGTTTGATGCAATGGGGTTGTACTCTCCCCTACCCCCTGCAGTGAGCCGCTTGGGATTCACACCGAATCGGTTTTGCAGGAACTGTACCACGCTCGATGCACGCAGGCAGGAGAGGTCCCAGTTGTTGCGGATGTTCTCGCGAGAGATGGGCACAGTGTCAGTATTACCTTCCACCAGCACGTCATAATCGCTGTAGTCCATTATTATCTTGGCTATCTTGCTCAGCGTCTCGGCGGCACGGTCGTTAATCTCGTAACTGCCTGTCTTGTACAACATATTGTCGGCCAGCGAGATATATACCACGCCCTTGAGCACCTGCACATCCACCTCGCGCTTCTCGTCCATGGTGAGCGAGCGGGTGAGGTTGTTCATAAGCACCGTATTGAGCGAGTCGCTCTTGCTCTTCACCTCGACAAGGTGGCGGATATACTGATTCGACTCATTTATCTGGTCCACCAGCTTATCTATGCTGATATTGTTCTGCGAGGTGTTACTCAAGCTCAAGTCGAGCGTTCTCTGCAGTCGTGCATAGTCTTTCTGAGCCTGTGAGAGCTGGTCTCTCAGACTGTTCTCCCTTGCAGTGGAGGCAGCAAGTTCCTGTTTGACATTCTGGAAGTCTTCGTTCAGCGTCTTGTTTTGCGACTGGCATTCAAGCAGCTCCTTCTTACTGGCGCAACTGGTAGAAATCAGTGCACCAGCCATCATTACCATTACAATTAAGTTCTTTTTCATATCATTGCAAAAATTAGTTGTGGCAAATATACACACCTATGACGCAGAAAAAGCAAAATTGTTTAATCACATTAAAGAAATTTAACCACAACGGACTACGATTATTGATTATTAACGGATTTTTATCTCTTTTTCCCCATATAATCCACAATTCTTTATTACGACAGCACTTTTTATCACGATTTATACGTACATTTGCACCAAATTAAAAGAAAGAAGAATGATTCGTTTTTTCAAGACACCCTCAGAGAGTATTATCGGAGTTGGTTCGGAACAGGCCATCAATGCGAATGACATAGAGAAGTTGTGCTGGCTTTTCGGTGAGGCACAGGCCCTTGACAGCGACACGCTGAAAGGCTTCTACATAGGTCCACGACGGGAGATGGTGACGCCATGGAGCACCAACGCAGTGGAGATAACGCAGAACATGGGCATCCGCGGCATCACGCGCATAGAGGAATTCTTCCCCGTGAACAGCGAGGAGGCAGACCACGACCCCATGCTGCAACGAATGTACCGTGGACTCAACCAGGAGGCGTTTACAACCCATCGCATGCCCGAACCCATACGCCAAGTAGACGACTTGGAGACATTTAACGAAGAAGAGGGTCTGGCTCTCTCTGCGGAGGAGATAGAGTATCTGCACGAAATAGAAAGACAGGTTAACAGGCCGCTCACCGACTCAGAGGTGTTCGGTTTTGCACAAATCAACAGCGAGCACTGCCGGCACAAGATTTTCGGCGGCACATTCATCATTGACGGCAAGGAGATGGAATCGTCGCTCTTTGCCATGATAAAGAAGACGACCAATGAAAACCCCAATCGCATTCTCTCCGCATACAAGGACAATGTGGCCTTCGCCCAGGGACCCAAAGTGGAACAGTTCGCCCCAAAAGACCAGTCTACGAGCGACTACTTCGAGGTGAAGGAGGTAGAGAGCGTGATTTCTCTTAAGGCTGAGACACACAACTTCCCCACCACCGTGGAGCCCTTCAACGGCGCCGCCACTGGCACGGGTGGCGAGATTCGCGACCGTATGGGAGGCGGCACTGGTTCGTGGCCCATTGCCGGCACGGCAGTGTATATGACAGCCTACCCCCGACTGGAAGGTGACAACGGTGAGGAGATAGCCCTGCGTGACTGGGAGGAGATACTGCCCGTACGTCAGTGGCTGTATCAGACACCGGAGCAGATACTCATCAAGGCATCCAACGGAGCCTCCGACTTCGGCAATAAGTTCGGTCAACCCCTTATCTGCGGTAGTGTGCTCACCTTCGAGCATCAGGAGGGAGCAGAGAAATACGCATACGACAAGGTGATAATGCTGGCTGGCGGCGTTGGTTACGGTACCAAACGCGACTGTCTGAAGCGCACACCACAACCAGGCAACAAGGTTGTGGTGGTGGGAGGCGACAACTACCGCATCGGTCTGGGTGGCGGCAGCGTGTCGTCAGTTGACACCGGCCGCTATTCCAATGGTATAGAACTAAATGCCGTGCAACGTGCTAACCCCGAGATGCAAAAACGAGCATACAACCTGGTGAGAGCGTTGTGTGAAGAAGACGTGAATCCAGTAGTGAGCATTCACGACCACGGCTCTGCCGGACACCTCAACTGCCTCTCTGAACTGGTGGAGGAGTGTGGCGGTCGCATAGAGATGGACAAGCTGCCTATAGGCGACAAGACTCTGTCTGCCAAGGAAATAATAGCCAACGAGAGTCAGGAGCGCATGGGCCTGCTCATAGACGAGAAACATATAGACCATGTGCGCCAGATAGCAGAACGTGAACGAGCTCCGCTGTATGTAGTGGGCGAAACCACAGGTGATGCACACTTCTCGTTCGTTCAGGCTGACGGAGTGAAGCCCTTCGACCTGGACGTGGCACAGATGTTCGGCCACTCGCCTAAAACTGTCATGCGCGACGAGACTGTGGAGCGCCACTACCATAAGGCGAACTACGACCCCGCCAAGATAGAAGAGTACCTGAGGCGCGTGCTGCAACTGGAGGCCGTGGCATGCAAGGACTGGCTCACCAACAAGGTGGACAGGAGCGTGACTGGCAAGATTGCACGTCAGCAGTGCCAAGGGCAGCTGCAGCTGCCGCTCTCCGACTGCGGTGTGGTGGCACTCGACTACCGCGGGCGCAAGGGCATTGCCACTGCACTGGGACATGCTCCGCAGGCCGGACTGGCCAACCCCGAGGCTGGCAGTGTGCTGGCTGTGGCCGAGGCTCTGACAAATATCGTCTGGGCACCCCTGACAGACGGTCTGAGCGGTGTCTCACTTTCCGCCAACTGGATGTGGCCCTGCCGCTCGCAGAAGGGCGAGGATGCCCGTCTGTACAGCGCAGTGAGGGCTCTGAGCAGGTTCTGTTGCGAACTGGGCATCAACGTGCCCACGGGCAAGGACTCGCTGTCACTCACACAACAGTATCCCAACGGAGAGAAGATTATCGCACCTGGCACGGTCATCGTGAGTGCCGGCGCCGAGGTGAGCGACGTACGCCGCGTGGTATCGCCTGTGGTGGTGAACGACAAGAACGCATCCATATATTACATAGACTTCAGTTTCGATGCCCTGCATCTGGGCGGTTCCGCCTTGGCACAGTCGCTTGGTGCCATTGGCGACGACGTACCCACAGTGCGCAACACAGAATACTTCGCCGATGCCTTTGAGGCTGTGCAGCAATTGATAGCCAAGGGTTGGGTGATGGCAGGTCACGATATCAGTGCCGGAGGTTTGATCACCACCCTGCTAGAGATGACGTTCGCCAACACCACGGGAGGCATGCACGTAAACCTGCACGACGTGGAGGGCACCGACATGGTTCACATGCTCTTCGCAGAGAATCCCGGCGTGGTGATACAGGTGAGCGACGAGCACAGACTGGCCCTCCGCGACTTTATGGAGGCACGCGGCATAGGTTTCGCCAAGATAGGCTACACCACAGCCGACAGACAACTGATAGTAGTGAAGGATGAACAGAAACTGACCTTCGACATAGATGCACTGCGTGACACATGGTACCGCACGTCATACCTGCTTGACCGCAAGCAGAGCTTCAACGGGCGAGCACACGCACGCTTCAGCAACTACAGTAAGCAACCTGTTGAGATAAAGTTCCCACAACAGTTCAAGGGCACTCTGGCTTCCTACGGTCTCACTGCCGACCGTAAGGGACGCAGCGGCATTAAGGCAGCCATCATACGCGAGAAAGGCACCAACGGTGAGCGTGAGATGGCCTACTCGCTCTATCTGGCCGGCTTTGACGTGAAGGACGTCATGATGACCGACCTGATAAGTGGTCGCGAGACACTCGACGACATACAGATGATAGTGTTCTGCGGCGGTTTCTCCAACAGCGATGTGCTGGGCAGTGCCAAAGGATGGGCAGGTGCCTTCCTGTACAACGCCAAGGCCAAGGAGGCACTCGACCGCTTCTATGCCCGTGAGGACACTCTCTCACTGGGCATCTGCAACGGATGCCAGTTGATGGTAGAACTGAACCTGGTCAATCCAGAGCACGAACACCGCACGCGCATGCTGCACAACGACTCGCATAAGTTTGAGAGCCAATACCTCAGTCTCACCATCCCCCAGAACCACAGTGTTATGTTCGGCTCTCTCAGCGGCAGCCGCCTGGGTCTGTGGGTGGCACACGGCGAGGGAAAGTTCTCCCTGCCAGAACAAATCGACGCATACCATGTCGTGGCAAACTACAGTTACGACGAATATCCCGGCTGTCCCAACGGTAGCGACTATGCCGTGGCAGGTATCTGCAGTGCCGATGGTCGCCATCTGGCCATGATGCCGCACCTGGAGCGCGCTATCTTCCCCTGGCAGTGCGGTTGGTATCCCACCGACCACCGCTACGATGAGGTGACACCGTGGATAGAGGCCTTCGTCAACGCACGCAAATGGATAGAAAACAAAAACAAATGACAGTAGCTTAGGCTTATGGGTATATATAAGGACTGCTTCACCACCTTTTTCAAGATAGGCGCCTTCACTCTCGGAGGCGGCTATGCCATGATACCCATCATAGAGCGTGAGGTAGTGGAACGCCACAAATGGGTAGACAAAGAGGAGTTTCTCGACCTCATCGCTATTTCGCAAAGCTGCCCAGGTGTCTTCGCTGTCAATATGAGCATCTTCATTGGCTATAAGTTGCGACAGATGCGAGGTGCCGTCTGTGCTACCCTGGGCACTGCCCTGCCCTCGTTTCTCATCATACTGCTCATAGCCATGTTTTTCGTCCGTTTTCAGGACAATGCTATCGTGGCGGCCATGTTCAATGGCATCCGTCCTGCGGTAGTGGCTCTTATCGCCGTACCTACGTTCAATCTGGCAAAAAGTGCCAAGATATCTCTTGAGAACTGCTGGATACCCATCATCAGCGCAGTGGTTATCTGGCTCCTGGGTGTAAATCCCGTAATAGTAATTCTGGTGGCAGGCTGCGGCGGCTACCTGTATGGTAAACTCGTTAGACCAACAGAGACATGATATTTCTGCAACTGTTTCTCACATTCTTCGAGATAGGCCTGTTTGGTTTCGGAGGCGGATATGGCATGCTGTCTCTCATACAGACCGAGGTGGTGCACAACCATCAGTGGCTGTCATCTGCCGAGTTCACCAATATCGTAGCCATCAGTCAGATGACACCAGGTCCCATAGGTATCAACTCTGCCACCTACTGCGGATATACTGCGGTGATGAACAGCGGCATGGGCGAGGGTATGGCCATGCTTGGCAGTGTGGTGGCCACCACGGCATTGGTACTGCCTTCGTTCATACTCATGATACTCATAGCCAAGATGTTTCTGAAATATATGGACACACCTGTGGTGCGCGATATATTCAGCGGTCTGCGACCTGCTGTGGTAGGACTGCTGGCAGCCGCTACTCTGCTACTGATGACATCCGACAACTTCTCCTCGTGGGATATCAACCCATGGCGCTTCTGTATCAGCGTGGCTCTCTTCGCTGCCACCTTCGTGGGTACCATGTGGCTGAAGATAAGTCCAATACGTATGATAGGATACGCGGCCTTTGCCGGACTCCTGCTACTGTACTAACATAAACACTTTCACCTAACATGAAAAAACTTTGCCTTATTCTAGTAACTATGATGTTCTCGCTGGGCCTCTTCGCACAAAACGAAGAACCCAACGTGCTGAGGTATCACCTGAAAAACGGCACTACCTACGATGTGACTATCAGTCAACTTGACCGACTGCAGAAGGTGGGAAGCATGGGATGGAACAACATCTTCAACAATGGACTGCCCAACAAGACAATACTGTTCTCCGATGTCGACCATATCGAATTTATCTATGACAGCAGTATCGGCGGTGATAACAACGTGAACCGCAACAAGAACAGCGCCCATCAATTGGAGTATCCCCACCTGCGCGACAGCTCCACTCAGTTGCTGGTGATTCACAGTACTACTGAGTATGGCATCACCTATTCACTGGAATGGGACTGTAGCAAGAAGACACAGCGCTGGACGTGTTATGAATTTCACAATGGCATACCCAACAACAACGTGGGACGCGTAGGGTCATGGCAAGATGACCCCCTGATACCAGAAGCATACCGCACACACTCTTCTCAGTGGTCGGGTACTCCATATTCACGCGGACACATGTGCATGTCGAGCGACAGACAGGCGTCAACAGACCAGAACAAGCAGACCTTCTACATCAGCAATGC
>OMSQ01000111.1 GCA_900313805.1 uncultured Prevotella sp.
ATTCAACTATTTTTGATTACTTTTGCAAAAAACAAAACACACAACCCTCTCATGAACAAAGTGCGAATCACTGCCATGAGGCAGACAGTGTACAAAGACTTGATGGAAAAATACGAAAACCCTATACAGCATGCGTGTGACGTCAGGGTGGGGCAGCAGTGGGTCTTCAATCCCACGCTCGATGATGTGCCTGTAGACGAACAGTGCCCTGAAGGACTGTGCCCGTCGGCATGGCACTCAATGAAAGAGTTCGCTGTGGCACTCGCTAAGGGCGAAGGCAATTTCTACGATGGATGGATGCAAAACCCTATGAGCGCCATGATAAGCTGCAACGACGGCTTCCGACCACTCAGCTTCTACCTCGAGGTGATAGATGACTGACAAAAAACTATGGCCTCACTGCACGGGGCGTCCAGTTCCTGAAGAAACGAAGCACTTTCTCTTTGTTGTAGCTCTCGCCTTCTTCTAAAAAACTCGAATCCTGGATGTGGAGCACCTTACCTTGCTCATCGACCACCACAAACACAGGATAGCCAAACCGCGAAGGGTTGCTGAGTCGCTCCAGCATCTTCTTCGACAAGAGAGCCTTTTCTTCACCTTCCGACTTCCGGGGGTTGTAGTTCACATGTATGTACACGAAGTTCTCGTCTATGACTTTGCTTATGGTGCTGTCGTTGGTGACGAAGTCGGCAAACTTCAGACACCAGGGACACCAGTTGCCACCCACTTGACAGACCACGAACTTACCTTCTCCCTTGGCTTTTTCTATAGCCTGGTCTATCTGCTCCATAGGGTTGATACTCTCGTCGTACACCTTCTTCAGTCCTTTCTGTGCACTGCAGCACAGCGCACAGCATACCGCCACCAGTGTCATGGCCATTCTTATCTTCTTCATGACAGTCTCCTTTTTTCTGATATTGAGGACAAAGTTAGTGCAAGGTGAGAGAAATACAAAACAAACAACGCAGTTTTTGTTTTTATTTCCGAACCGCCGCCTAACTCAAAAATAAATCCTGACCAATATTTGGGTATCTAACTAATTGTAGTTACTTTTGCAATTCGTTAAAACGTTGTAATAATGAAGAAATTATGTGATTTCATCGCCCGTTGGATGGGACTGATGGTCCTGTTGGTGGCGGTCCTGTCCTTGTTGGTGCCTGCATCCTTCCAGTGGATTGACACAAAGTTCATCAATCCTATGCTGGGAGTGATTATGTTCGGTATGGGACTGACTCTTTCTCCCTCTGATTTCAAAATAGTGCTTAGCCATCCCAAAGATATTGCCGTTGGCTGTCTGACACAGTTCCTCGTCATGCCTTCACTGGCATGGCTGCTCACTAGGGCGTTCTCTCTGCCCGAGGAACTGGCTCTCGGCGTCATTCTCGTTGGTTGCTGCCCAGGTGGCACGGCGTCTAATGTCATCACCTACCTTGCAAAGGGCGACCTGGCTCTCTCTGTGGGCATGACGGCCACATCCACTCTGCTGGCACCACTGCTCACTCCTATGTTGGTGCTGCTCCTGGCTGGCACTATGGTCAATGTCGATACTGTGGGCATGCTGCTCAGCATTGTCTATGTGGTCATCGCACCTATCATCGCAGGACTGCTATGCCAGCGCTTCCTGCCGAAACTCACACGCTCGGTGGTGCCATATCTCCCCGCCTTTTCATCTCTGGCCATTGCACTGACTGTGGGCATCGTGGTGTCGCATGCGGCTGACAGACTGCTGGCCGGTGGACTGCTGGTGATACTCGTTGTCATGGCCCATAATCTGCTCGGACTACTCATCGGCTTCCTCGTGGCAAAGGTGCTGCGACTGCAGCGACCCAAATGCGTGGCGCTCAGCATCGAGGTGGGCATGCAAAACTCCGGACTGGCATCCTCGCTGGCGGTGATGCACTTCGCTGCATATCCGCTCGCTACCATCCCAGGGGCGGTGTTCAGCGTGTGGCATAACATAAGCGGGGCACTGGTGGCTAAATTCTATTCCAGAAAAGCCTGATTGGTAAAAACTACTAACATATAATCTATTATGAAAATGGAAACATTGAAAAAATGGTTGCTGTTCGTCATCCTCTCTGTCTGCATGACGACTTCTTTCGCTTCTTGCTCGTCTGACGATGACGATATTACTGACGAGATAGTCTCGGCCATTGCCGACCAAGTTTGGGAATATGCCCAATCGCACCCAGATGGATTCACTCTCGAACTGAGCACTTTCAAGGCTCCTAAAGTGGGTGTTGCTGTCAGCTATGCTGCCACACAAGACAGTCACTCGCGTGATCAACTCGATTTCGTGGTGAGACATGCACTTGAGCATGACGGATATGTCGGTGGATGGTATAACAACGAAAATGGACTGTATTACTTTGACAGCACACGCCTCTTCCCAGAAGACGAGCTGGAGGATGCCATACAGTTTGGGAAAGAAAACGGACAACATTCGGTTTTCATTCTCTCTTCTTCAACGGATGTACCTATTTAAGCCTTCCTAGCCTATGAATATCGTAGTCCTTGACGGCTTCTCTGCCAACCCTGGCGACCTCTCATGGTACGACCTTGAGAGGATTGGACATCTGACGGTCTATGACCGTACGGCTCCAAGAGATACGGTGAACAGAGCTGCAGAGGCCGAGGTGGTGCTCACCAACAAGGTGGTGCTTAGCCGCGAGACAATAGCCATGCTGCCTCGTCTCAAGTATATAGGGGTGCTCGCCACTGGCTATAATGTGGTCGACGTAGAGGCGGCTCATGAGCACGGCATCACAGTGACCAACGTGCCGGCATATAGCACTATGAGCGTGGCGCAGATGGTGTTCGCTCATCTGCTCACTGTCACTAACCGCACTGAACACTATGCTGTGCAGGTGCGCAACGGACGATGGTCGGATAATCCCGACTTCTGCTACTGGGATACTGACCTCACTGAACTCGCTGGCAAGTGCTTCGGCATCGTGGGGATGGGTAATATCGGATCGCGAGTGGCGGCCATAGCGCATGCCCTCGACATGCAGGTGTATGCCCTCACCAGCAAGCAACAAAGTCTCCTGCCGGAATACGTCAGAAAAGGGACTCTGGATGAGATTCTTACCAAATGCGATGTGGTCAGCCTGCACTGCCCACTCACTGACGACACTCGTCACTTGATAAACGCACAGAGCATTGGTCTGATGAAGCCAACTGCCATTCTCATCAATACCGGACGTGGACCGCTCATCGACGACCAGGCGGTGGCTGATGC
>OMSQ01000113.1 GCA_900313805.1 uncultured Prevotella sp.
CCTTCATGCCGGTGCACAGTGCAAAGTCTGGAGCTGTATTGCTGACACTCACATCTACGCGGCAGTCGCGGTGACCTGCATAGACGGTGAAGCGCTGCACGACATTGGCACTTGTTTCCGAGTTTTTCGGTTCCCATCCGTATGTATGCACCTCAACCACCGTACGGAGCGGACCAGTGGTCACCACCCTGAGTCGACGTTTGGATGCCATTGTAAGGTAGTCGGGTGCCGTACCGTCCCATGCGCGCAGCGAACCCAGGCCAATATTCTCATAGCCATCGAGGACGATACTGCCGTAGTTCAAGCCCTGCTGAACAGAGTCGGGCTGCATGTGAGTGGCGCGGAGTTCGAGCGTCTGTCGTGATTTTCCGAGGAGCGAGACTGAATAACTTTTATCGAATCTGACGAGGTATCCCACCATATCCGTTTCAAAGGCCAGTCCTTCATTGCAGAGCACCTTGTATGCCTGTTCGCTGCCCGCGACAGTGAAGTCACTCACGTTCACGTATTGCGTGCCCTCCTGGGTCTGTTTCATAACAGCAATCTCTGCATACGTGCGTGGGATGAGACGTTTTTTCGACTTCAGTCCGGTGGTGAGCGATACCTTTTGCGTCTCGCCAGCCTTTAGAGTGGCCAGCATAAACAGTTCGTCAGCCATTCCGTCGCCGTCCATGTCATCAATCTGCACGGGCACGTCCATACCTGCTACAGAGGCTTTTATGTCGTATTCCCCCTGTAGGTTTAGGTCGGCAAGTTTCACGGCGACGGGAGCCTTTTCCATCGCCTCTTTATTCGGATTATGAATAGAGAAAGAAACAGTCTGTGCTGCGACAGGAGCAGTCGCAGCACAAGCTATAGCACATAAAAACAAAGTCCTTAATATCATATCACATCAATTGTAATATCCTTTTCCAAATTTCGTTTCGGGCATTTCACATGCAGGGTCATTTTACCCACACCCTTATCGGCAGCCACGACGACTACCAGTTGTCCACTGAACAGCGTCATCTTTGGTTCGGTGAAAGGCATGAGAGAAGTGGCATCACCATTACAGGTAGCCTTGAACGATCCATTGCCAGATACGGAGAACTCCATGAGGTCGTCTGCAGTGGGCACCATCACCCCATTCTCGTCGACGAGCGATACGGTGATGAAAGCCAGGTCGTCGGCATTGGCTTTGAGAGCAGTTCTGTCTGCAGAGAGGTTGATCATCTTCGGATCACCAGCCGTGCGGATGCTTGTAGTGCCAGCCATGCGTCCCTGGTCGTCGTACACTACCACGCGCACCTCTCCGGGTTCATATTTCACGTCATTCCAGCGCAGGCGATAGCGGTCGAGTCGCTGACCTTTCTGTTTATGTATACGTCCCTGGCTCTTGCCGTTGACGAACAGTTCAGCCTCGTCATAGTCGGTATAGCAGTACACGGGAGTGACCTGTCCCTCGCGTCCTGGCCAGTTCCAGTGCGGTAGCAGATGGATGGTATGTTTCTCTTTATTCCAGTGGCTGCGATAGAGGTAGAAGCGGTCTTTTGGCAGTCCGGCGAGGTCGCAGATGCCGAAGTAGCTGCTGCGTGATGGCCAGTACTCATCGTAAGGCGTAGGTTCTCCGAGGTAGTCGTAGCCAGTCCATACAAATTCTCCTATCACCCATGGATAGTCGTCCTGCCACACCCAGTCGTCGTCGGGCAGGTTGCTCCACGAGCAGTATTCCACATCGTACGACGAGCACTGTCCGTCGGGATAAGTCTTTCCGTCGGATATCTCCACGGGGAACTTATACACGCCGCGGCTGGAGACGGTAGAGCAGGTTTCAGATCCGAGGAGGAAGCCCTTTGGCAGTTGTTTGATATTCTCTCCATAGAGGTGTACGCGGTAGTTGAAGCCCGGCACATCCATCACCTGAGCGAAGCCCGACTTAAGCGCGTCTGGTGCACGGTCCATGCCCTGGGTAACGGGGCGTGAGGGGTCGAACTTATGGCAGATGTCCTGCAGGTGGCGTGCTATCTCTCGTCCTTCCTCGCTCCACTGTTCAGGTATCTCATTGCCTATGCTCCACATCACCACAGATGGATGGTTGCGGTTGGCCAGCACCATATTCTCTATGTCTCTGTCGCTCCATTCCTTGAAGAACTTCGCATATCCGTTGGTGCATTTCGGGTATATCCACATATCGAAACTCTCCACCATAACCATGAGTCCGAGGGAGTCGCAGAGGTCCATCTGCCATTGCGAAGGCATATTGTGCGAAGTGCGTATGGCGTTACATCCCATCTCCTTCATAGTCAGGAGCTGTCGTGCTATTGCAGCCTTGTTGACCGCTGCTCCGAGCGGTCCGAGGTCGTGGTGCAGGCACACGCCCTTTAGTTTTCGTGTCTTTCCGTTGAGTTGGAATCCCCCTTCCTTGCTCACCTTGACAGTCCGTATGCCGAACTTCGTCTGGTAGCTGTCCACAATTATTCCGTTGTCATCAACCAGTTCCACGCACAGCTCTTTGAGTGCAGGTGTCTCTGGTGTCCACGGCGTGCCTTTCATCCATACCGAGGCAGAGTACTTTCCGTTGCCCTCGGGTTCCATCGGGTAGTTGAGTGCAGGGAAGCCTTTCGTCTGGGTATAGACCACGAGTTTCAGGCCTTCGGCATTTACCGTCTGCACTTCGATGTGCATGAGGGCATGGCCATCGTCTTTTATTTCCTGTGTAGTGACGAAGGTGCCCCAGTCGACTATTCTGGCTTTGTTTTTCTCGTTGCCCACGAGCACGAGCGACAGGGGTCTGTAGATGCCGCCTCCCGGGTACCATCTGCTGCTCTCCTCCACGTTTGTGAGTGCCACGTCGATAGTATTTTCTCCTTTATGCAGATATTTGGTGATGTCCACATTGAAGGCGTTGTATCCGTAAGCCCAGTATCCGGCTTTCTTGCCGTTTACATACACGGTGGGTTGACTCATAGCGCCCTCGAAGCGCAGTTCGGCGAAGTTGAAGTCACGGTCCACGTTTACGGTGCGGTGGTAGAAGCCCCTGCCTATCCATGGGAGAGCGCCAGAGCGTCCCGACTTCTCGGTTTTTTCTGTTTCGCCGTTTTGTTCGATGGCGACGAACTGCAGGTCGTGTTTTTTGTCGAACGGTCCGCTGATGGCCCAGTCGTGCGGTACTTTCACGTCTGTCCACTGCACGCTATCGCGTGAGAACTGCCAGGTGCCGCTGAGGTCGATGACGGTACGTTGTGCTGAGGCATGCAATGCGAATGTGCATGCCAATAAGGTTAGTATCTTTTTCATGTTTTAGGTATTTTGGTACAAAGGTAGTGCAAGGTGAGAGAAAAACCAAATTTATTTGTGTTTTTCCGAGCCGCAGCCTATCTTCGCCAAAGGCAAAATGCCATACAAACAATGCACAAGTCCATCGCCACCAAGGCAGCAGATTTGTGCATCTTTTTTTTTTGTTTTTTTTCAGTCTTATATAGATTGTGTGGGAGCACAGTGTTTTTTTTGTAAAAAAGCACAGAAAAAATTTTGACGCAATAGAAAAAAGGTCTATCTTTGCATCGTTATCCTGAAAACAATCTTTTTACCTTAAAAAAAACTAATACCTATTGAAGATTGAAGCGGTCGCCTGGGAAGGTCATCGCTTTTTTGTTTTCTCTAATTCTCGTTATTTTTTTTACAATGATGGGGCACGCCCTTCGGGGTGCTTTTTATATACACATTCCACTATCCGGGGGTGCTCGCTGACGCGTGTACCCTCGGTTACATAGCGGTGACGCTGTCTGCATCATGGTTACCTTGCGGAGAATTATTTTGTGGAATGTAGAAATAGTGTTAACTTTGCAGGCTAGAAAAGACACCTTTTTTATTATAGAGGACGACTTTTATTATAGATGACGACAGGTTAAACATTTGAGAGATGAAAGAACCATCATATTTCGAGCAGTGTCTGAGCGACGGAGCGGCAGAAGTGAAGCAGGGCAAGGGTCGTAACATCATCCCCCCACCCGAGCGCATGCCTCTGTGGCGCCAGTACCTGCTTACCTTTCGCGACCCGCTTATAATAGTGCTTCTGGTAGTATTTGTATTCTCACTTTGCGTGTCACTATATGAATACTTCTACTTAGGCAGTGGTGTGAGCGTGCTGATAGAACCCGTCGGTGTGGCCATAGCCCTTCTGCTGGCTACCGGCATCGGCTTTATATTTGAGGCACGTGCTGCAAAGGAGTTTGACATACTCAACACCGTGAAGAACGACCGTGCTGTGAAGGTGTACCGACGTGACCGTCATGGCTCAGTCAGGTTGAAGGAGATAAAGAAGCAGGATGTGTGCGTAGGCGACGTAGTTCGTCTGGAGGGTGGCGATGAGGTGCCAGCCGACGGACTCTTGCTCAGAGCCCAGCATCTGTCGGTAGACGAATCGATGTTCACCGGCGAGCCTGTTGCCACGAAGTCCGTGGACGGAGAGGATGAGGAGTCGGCATACCCTGTAAACCAATTGCTGCGCGGTTCTACCGTAATAGACGGAGTGGCTGTGTACAGCGTGACACATGTGGGTGTGGACACCGAGGAGGGTCGGGGCATAGCTCGCAGTCAGGAGGGCAGCGACGTGAAGACCCCACTCAACCAGCAACTCGGTCAGTTGGGCACCTGGATATCGCGTGCCAGTTTCTTGGTAGCACTGCTCATCGTAGTAGGCAGGATGATTTATTTCTTCTTCTTCGATGGCAACGTAGAGAACAATGGCGACGTGCTGGAGATAGTGACCTTCGGACTTGGTTCGCTGATGCTTGCAGTGACCCTGATAGTAGTGGCCGTGCCCGAGGGTCTGCCCATGAGTGTGACCCTGAGTCTGGCTATGAGCATGCGTAGGATGCTGAAGAGCAACAACCTGGTGCGTCGTCTGCATGCCTGCGAGACCATGGGTGCCGCCACCGTGATATGCACCGACAAGACAGGCACGCTGACCCGCAATCAGATGACCGTGGTGGAAGTGGACAGCAGTGAGCCGGAGTTGATGCAGGAGTGCATGGCCATCTGCAGCACGGCAGCAGTGAACAGGGAAGAGGACGGCCGTCTGACGCGTGTGGGCAACCCCACCGAGTGTGCCCTTCTGGTATGGTTGGCCGACCAGGGCAAAGACTACGCCACCATGCGACGTTCAGCACCGATTATAGACCAGTTGCCCTTCAGCACCGAGCGCAAGTACATGGAGACCACAGTGAAGACCGAGCGTGGTAAGTGCCGTTATGTGAAAGGTGCCCCGGAGATAGTGATGCAGATGTGTGGCACAGGCGAGGCTGAGCGTGAGCGAGTGAACGGCAAGTTGTCTGAATGGCAGCGCAGGGCCATGCGCACCCTGGCCTTTGCCGTGTCGGAGGACGACGGTCCGCTGCGTCTGACGGGTGTGGTAGGCATTGCCGACCCTGTGCGCGACGATGTGGCAGAGGCCATCCGTATATGCCATGACGAGGCCGGTGTGCGTGTGATTATAGTGACGGGCGAC
>OMSQ01000114.1 GCA_900313805.1 uncultured Prevotella sp.
AAAGGAGAGCCGATATCGGCTCTCCTTTTACTATTCTAGACAACGAGGATGGACAATTGGCATCTTCATTTATTGCGATGTCGTCACTGGGGTTTTCTTCAATTCCTCTAATGCCATTGATAACTGGTCGGGACAAGAGGTGCGCTTCGTGCCACAACGGATGCCGCGCAACTTGTCTATCACCGCATCGATACTCTGACCGCGTACTAACTGCGAGATGCCCTGAAGATTGCCGTTGCAGCCGCCTAGGAAAAATACCTGCTGGATAATGTCGTTCTCGTCTGCCGTGACGTCTATCAACTGCGAACAGGTGCCCTGTGTCTGATACTGTATGTGCTTTGTTCTCATGTCTGTATGTCTTTTCTTGTCGTTAATACGATGCGAATTTATTGCTTTTCCTTCTTTTAATCTAATAATCTGAAGTAAAATTTTCGTGTAGTGCTTCATTTTGTTCGTTCTTGATTTCTCATTTCTAAGTATCAATCTTGGATTTGGGTTTGATATTTTGTGGGTTGACTTTTTGTAACTGATTGTACCATAGTTGTTTATGTGATATCGCACTTTGACGGATTTTAGATTGCATCTAGATTCGGTTGCAAAGTGTTTTTTGAGAAATTATCTTTGCCACATCATTTAACCTAATGTGTTTTTTAATCTTTACGACCAGATACTATTAACCTTCAAAACTGTTTAGTGTATGAAAACGATTAAGTCTTTACTCTTTATGCTGGCTCTCTTCTTCGTCGGAGGAATGCAAGCCCAGGATTTTGTCGATGTCATAAATCAGTCATCAACAGCCGCATACGGCCACCGTGTCATATATGAGATGAACGTTGGAGCATTCACACAACAGGGTACTTTCTCTGCTGCTCAACAAAGACTGAGTGAACTCAAGTCGCTCGGCGTGGATATCGTATGGCTCATGCCTATCTACCCACGCGGAGGAGGCATCAACAGCCCATACGCTGCACGCAATTTCAAACAGGTAAATTCTTCTTACGGTTCAATTGCCGACTTGCGCAACTTCGTCTCAAAGGCGCACGAACTCAACATGCTGGTGTGGCTCGACTGGGTGCCTAACCACACAGCTACTGACGCTGACTGGGTGACTCAACACCCCGAATACTACACGAAGAACAATGGACAGATGGTGCACCCAAACGGATATGGTGACGTGTTTGAACTTAACTACGGCAACCAGAATCTGCAAAACGCTATGAACGACTGCTTGAAATTCTGGATTGATCAGGCAGATGTCGACGGTTACAGATGCGACTACGTGGCAAGTCCTACTATTCCAAACACTTACTGGCAGAGCGCTATCTCGCAACTGAAAAACTATCGTAACAAAAACATTGTCTTCCTCGCTGAGTCCAACCTCACTTGGGACCACTATCTCGACAATGTCAATGTGGGCTTCACATACGACTATGCGTGGTCGTTCCAGACTGACCTCGTGAATATCGGTAATGGCACTTCGGCTTCTTCTCTGCAGAACATGGCAAACTCCATGATAAATACTTCTGCACAGTACAATTTCAACCGAATGCTCTATCTCACCAACCACGACCAAAACTGGAATGAGGGAAATAAGACGCTGTCAGCGAAATACGGTGACAACAGGTACTTGTTCACTGTGTTCTATTACACTCTCTACGGCATGCCGCTCCTGTACAACGGACAGGAGATAGGTGGCGAACAAGGTCTCAACTATTTCACCGATGATAAGGTGAACTGGAACAATGTTGATAATAAGATGCGAAACACTGTTCGTACTCTCTGCGCTCTCAAGCACAGTCAGGATGCGCTCGGAGACAGGGTAGGGGTCAACTGGTTGAATACTAACAACGGCAACGTGCTGGCTTATACACGTAAACAGGGCTCCAGCGAGGTGCTGGTTATTCTCAACCTCGGAACAGGGCAGAATACTGTCACCATTTCTGGACTGAATGCTGGTTCATGGAACCAGTGGCTCAATAGCAACACCATTGCTCAAGGAGTTAGCCGCACGCAACTCAACATTGGCTCCTCGCAGAGCTTCACTATTCCGGCAAAGGGCTACTCTGTATATGTTAGGGAAGGCAATGCTACTTCTACTGAACCTACTAATCCCACTGAACCCACTAACCCTACCGAGGTCTATACTCCGTATCTGGACAATGCTAACGAGGTGTCGGTATTCTTTGAGACTCCCAATCAGGACAATTACTCGGCATGGGTGTGGGGCGACCTTGGCGGTGGTGATGCCTATTGCCAGAATACTAACTGGCCGGGCGATGCGCTCGAACTGAAGGGACGCAGCTCGTCTGGTGCCTATATCTATAAATTCACCGTAACCAAGACTAATGCGGTGCCTTCTTATCTCATCATCTCTAAAAACAGCGGCAATACAAAGATTTACGATGGCGTGACGTTCACTAATCACGGTTATTATGTGGAGGGTAATAACAATAGTACGAAAACAATAACTGCTCTGAACCTGCCGCCAGTCCTCACTCCGTATATGAATGACGGCAGTGACTGGCACGAGTGGACGGAGATGACCATCAATGCTGGTACCACATTCGCTCTTGGACCACAGGCCAATCAGGAGGGCTCATGGTCATGGACCGGACCAAACGGATTCAAATCTACCAGTAGGGAAATCACGATTTCTAACGCTACTCAGGCTCAGGCAGGCAACTATGTGGTTACCTTCACCACTAATCTCGGTGCAACGGCCAGCCTGACTTTCAAGGTTAATGTCAATGTCGTACAGGTGTACGATGGTGAAGTATATACACCGCGTCTGGAAAATGCCAACGAGGTGTCGATATTCTTCGAGACGCCTAACGCCAACAGCTACTCTGCATGGGTGTGGGGCGACCTCGGCGGTGGTGAGGCCTATTGCCAAAACACTAACTGGCCGGGCGACGCTCTGGAACTGAAGGGACGCAGCTCGTCTGGCGCCTACATCTATAAGTTCACTGTCACCAAGACTAATGGGGTGCCTTCCTACCTCATCATCTCTAAAGACAATGGTAATACTAAGATATACGACGGTGTGACGTTTACTAACCACGGCTATTATGTGGAGGGCAACAATAACAGCACTCAGACAATAACGGCTGTCAACCTGCCGCCTGTCATCACTCCGTATATGAATGACGGCAGCGAATGGCATGAGTGGACGGAGATGACTATCGACGAGGGTACTACGTTCGCTCTCGGACCTCAGGCCAATCAGGATGGTTCCTGGGCGTGGACCGGTCCTAATGGTTTCACTTCCAGCAACAGGGAAGTGACATTCAACAATGCTACTGTGAATCAGTCTGGTAACTATGTCGTTACCTTCACTGCCAACACTGGAGCTTCTACGACGGCTACTATGACGGTTCATATCAATGCTGTGCAACCTCCTGTTACGGATGTCTACACTCCATCTCTTGACAATGCCAACGAGGTGTCGGTCTTCTTCGAGACTCCCAATCAGGACAACTACTCTGTTTGGGCATGGGGCGACCTCGGCGGTGGCGAGGCCTACTGCCAGAACACAAACTGGCCGGGCGACGCTATGCAGTACAAAGGACGCAGCGCATCGGGCGGATATATCTATAAGATTACTCTCACCAAAACAAATGGGGTGCCTTCTTACCTCATCATCTCAAAAAATAACGGCAATAATAAGATATACGACGGGGTGACTTTCGTCAATCACGGCTACTATGTCGAGGGCAGCAACAACAGCCAGTACACGGTCACGAAACTCGCTGATGAATATGCTCCGTATCTGGACAATGGCAACGAGGTGTCGGTGTTCTTTGAGACTCCTAATGAGGACAACTACTCTGCATGGGCCTGGGGTGACCTCGGTGGCGGAGAAGCCTACTGCCAGAACACTAACTGGCCGGGCGACGCACTGGTGAAGAAGGGACGTACTGCCTCTGGCAACTATGTCTACAAATTCACTATCACTAAGACTAATGCCGTGCCATCTTACCTTATCATCTCCAAGAACAATGGCAATACTAAGATATACGACGGTGTGGCGTTCGTAAATCATGGCTACTATGTGGAGGGCAACAACAACAGCCTCTATACGATAAGTGCAGTTGGTCCGATGTATGCTAATGCAAATCTCACAGAAATCTCTACCATTGAAACTGAGAACGTGACAGCCTCTGACAGCGAACCGGCCATCTACACTATCTATGGCGTGAAAGTGGACAGCCCGACTAAATCTGGCATCTACATAGTCAATGGCAAGAAGGTGTTCATACGCAGATAACGTTTTCTGCCTGAGCAGTTAAAAGAATATGGGTGGTTCCGCAAGAACCACCCATATTCTTTTGCTATCTTACCTGTAACTTATCGCCCGGCTTATCGTGATGGTCGACACTGACTTTCCGTTCTTCATCTGCGCCAATGCCTTGGTCCAGTTGCCATTGGCGTCGTAGGTGTAGTTGATGGTGTAGTTATATGTGAAGGCCTTCTTCTGTCTCTGCCACTTGTCGTTGCACCTCCAACTCTCTTTCACTGCCTTCACTATGTCGCCTCGCTCATTGTAGGTCAGTGTAGTGGATATCTCGTATTTCTCGTCTATGTCATCAAGTTCATCGGTCGTGAAATACTTCATGCCGGTCAACCTGTCCTTGGCATCGTAGGTGAAGGTGGCGGGCTTATGATTGTCTTCCTGCATCTTGGTCAGACTGCCGTTCTGATAGGTCAGCGCCATGTCGGAGGTTGACCCTCCCTTGCCCGACGACAACCTGCCACTGCCGTCGTATGTGAAGGTCCATGTCACATTACTGCCTGTGCCAAACTCCTCCCACTTGCCGGCTTTGTTCTGTGAGTAGTTCCTCGTCACCTCCTGGATGATACGACCCTTGGCATCGCGAACGGCGGTGTGAACTACCTTGCGCAGCTCCTTGCCATCAGACATCTCCACCACGGAAGACAGGGTGTAGCTCTTCAATCTGCCACTGCCGTCATATTCGTATGTCCAGATGTCGGGGCGGAACTTGTTCTTGGGGTTGAACTCGTCTTTCTTCAGTGCCACTATCTTCTCTATGTTGCCATCGGGCCTGTAGTAGGTGGTGTCAGTGAAATGCTCGCCGTATGCTCGACCGGTCTTGTCGGCGACATTGGTCACCACTTTCTTCACGCTGCCTTTCAGATTGCCACGCTCTGCGTCTGTTTTCTGCGGCTCATAGCGCCAGTCGTATGCCGAATAACCTATATCGGTGAAGTAGTTGAGGAAGTAATTGTTTCCAAAATATGTCACTTGGCCCATGCCGGCCATACTGCACAGCACCATGGCTGTCATAAAAATCAATCGTCTCATCTCTTTTAGTGTTTATTTTTAATGTTTTATTTTGCAAATATAGCCTATATCCATCGTTTTTCGTACTTTTGCACGGAAAAAAAAATTATTTTGTTCTTACTATGGAATACATGTCTCAAGAGGGGTATGACAAACTGGTGGCTGAACTGCATCAGTTGGAGTGCGTGGAACTGCCACAGGTGCGGGAGGCGATAGCCGAGGCTCGCGACAAGGGCGACCTGAGCGAGAACTTCGAATATCATGCTGCAAAGCGCGAACAGGCACGCATACTCGGACGAATACGCTTCAAACAACGTGTGCTGGAACATGCAAGGGTGCTCGACAAATCAAGACTCGAAGCAGACAGCATTGGACTGCTCAGCCGCGTGGAGATTTCTAATCTCAATAATAACTACCGCATGACCTACACTATCGTAAGTCCGCACGAGGCGGATATGCGAGAAGGTAAGATCTCTGTTAAGTCGCCTATCGCCAAGGCCTTGATGGGCAAGAAGGCGGGCGATGTGGTCACGGTCAACGTGCCGGCTGGAGTAGTCCGACTCAAGGTGGAAAGTGTGACGCTGTAACTGAAATAATAGGGTAGGAGGTGCTGATATGAGCAAGGCTATGTATCGCTTCAGGCAACTGGGTGGATGGCGACTGGCGCGGACCTACGCGCGCATGGGACTGCTGCCGTTCGCTGTCAGGAAGTTCACAGTGGCGCTGATAAGCAGAAAACCGCTTAAACTGGTACACCCTGAGATATCTAAAAGGGTGGTGCCAAAACTGCAAAAGAAGTACGAACCGCTGGCAAAACGTCTGCTCGAGGAATATAAGGACGAGGGCATACATGAGACTAATCCCACGGTATATAACTGCTGGATGCAGGGACTAGACTCTGCACCGCCGCTGGTGAAGGCCTGCCTGCGCTCTCAAAGGGAGTTCATACGCAACAAGGACTTCGTGGTCATCACCGAGGATAACTTCCGCGAGTATGTTTCGCTGCCACAGTTTATTCTTGAGAAGTACGAGAAGGGTATCATCCCTCACGCCCATTTCACTGACCTCATCCGACTGCAACTGCTCATCGAGCGCGGAGGGACGTGGATCGACTCTACGGTGCTCTTTTCCTCAGGCAAATATCCTGACGCCATAATGGACTGTCCGCTGTTCATGTTCCAGTATTATCAGAACGGCACCAAGAGGTTTCGTGGCATCTCCAACTGGTTCATCTCTGCCCACAGCCACAACCGCCTGCTCTCTGTACTGCGTGACATGCTCTTCGAATACTGGCGCGAGTACGACTGCGTGGTGGAGTATTACGTCTTCCACCTTTTCTTCCAGTTCATCGTAAAACTATGCCCGCAGGACATTGCTGCTATGCCGAAGGGACTCAGCATCTTCACTCTCCAGATGGCCGGACTCCTGGAAAAAGCCTACGATGAGAAGGTGATAGGTGGCATCACCGATAGATGCTCTATTCATAAGCTCGATTTCAGGAAAACTAAACTCTCTGAGGCTGGACAGCCTACGCTCTGCAAGCATATTATCAGCAAGTGGGGTTAAAAAACGTGAAAAATTGTCCCACTTCCTTTGCTCTGTCCTTACTAAACTGTATATTCGCAGCATATTGAACTACTTAATTGCTAAAAACTTAAATATCATGAAGAAATCTATATTATTCTCTATGGCTCTCGTCGGCCTGCTGTCTATGTCGCCCGCTGTGTCGTTCGCGCAGGATAACTGTGACTACTGTAAAGGCTCTGGCAAGGAGTACCGCACCTGCGCCTTCTGTCAGGGTGAGGGCTATCGCGAGTGCGACTTCTGCTTAGGCAAGAAGATGGTGCGCTGCAATGACTGCGGCGGCGAGGGAAAGGTGTTCTGTGCCCACTGTCGAGGCAAGGGAGGTGTGCAAATAAAAGATGAATGGCGTGAATGTCAATGGTGCGGCGGACAGGGCACTCCTGACTGCGAACGCTGCAAGACCACAGGCTCTATCGTCTGCTGGAAGTGCGAGGGAGCAGGCAAGTATGTGTGCAACCAGTGCAATGGAAGCAAGGTGAATGAATGGAGCTGTACTCACTGCCAGGGTACTGGCAAAAAGGCTCAGGCTAATGCCGACACTCCTCCAATCAGCACTCAAGGCTACTCTGGTAAACTCGATGTGAAGAGGGAGGAAGGTGAGAGCGACAGGGATCTGATGATCAAGATAGCAAAGGCTCGACTGGCTCATCGCAAAAAGCAGATGGAAGCACAGGGCATCACGGTGAAGTAAATCTATAGTATATGAGGAGACTTCTCTTCGCTTTGGCTTTCATGGGCGTCTGCTGTATGGTGCCTGCCGCCGCGCAGCAGGATGCTTCAACTCCTTCCTCTACGGAGATGTATCAGAAGGAGTTGGATAAGGTTCTGAACGATAATCAATACGACAGTCTGATGAATGACGAGTCAAGGGTGCTCTTTCAGAACATGCATCAACAGCTGGAGGAAATCCAGTCAAGGGAGGAACAGGGTGCAACCAACTGGCCGCTTATTCTCATCTTGTGTGGCATACCTCTCCTGCTGTTTCTCGTACGCTTCTTCTATTACTATTTCAAAGACAGCACCTCCATGCCATCTGTCAAGGAACTGTTTGTCGTCATCGGAGCAGTCCTCGTCATCGGAGTTGTTCTCTACATGATTGATGTGGGCTTCTCCTACCTGCGGTTCTTTGCCAACGACAAATACCGCCTGCTGGCCACAGCCATAGCACTCATCGTTTGCTTCATCCTGCTATGGAGAAAAACTTTCAAGAACGCAGCTGACGACGATGAAGACAAACAGCAGCCCCTCTGACCATTATTTGCATTGAAATAAAATAGGGTAGCGCCTCTGTAGACGCTACCCTAAATTATTTATGATTGGTAAGAAGCGGAATTATTCGCCCTTCTCCATCTTGGCTTTCAGCTCGGCCAGCACGTCGATGTCGCCCAGGGTGGTACCTGCTGCCACATTGTTCACTGCGCTCTGCTCTTCCTTCTTGGCCACATGCTTGCGGGCGGGCTTGCGCTCTTCCTTGGCCTCCTCAAAGGTGCGGCTGTGAGAGAGGATGATGCGCTTGGTCTCCTTCACAAACTCTATCACCTTGAACTCCAGCTCCTCACCCAGCTGTGCGGGTGTGCCGTCTTCCTTCACCAGATGCTTCGGTGTGGCAAAACCTTCACCACCCTCGTTCAGGGTGATTACGGCGCCCTTCTCCATCATCTCGGTTATCTTGCCGGTGTGCACGCTGCCAGGAGTGTACAGAGTAGCGTAGGTGTCCCAAGGATTGTCTTCCAGCTGCTTGTGACCAAGGCTCAGACGACGGTTGTCCTTGTCTATCTCAAGCACTACCACGTCGATGGTAGCACCTACCTGAGTGAACTCTGAAGGATGCTTCACCTTCTTGGTCCATGACAGGTCGCTGATGTGTATCAGACCGTCTACGCCCTCTTCCAACTCTACGAAGATACCGAAGTTGGTGAAGTTGCGCACCTTGGCGGTGTGACGTGAACCAACGGGATACTTCACCTCGATGGTCTCCCATGGATCTTCCTTCAACTGCTTGATGCCAAGTGACATCTTGCGTTCGTCGCGGTCCAGGGTCAGTATCACTGCCTCTACCTCGTCGCCTACATGCAGGAACTCCTGAGCACTGCGCAGATGCTGACTCCAACTCATCTCCGACACGTGGATCAGACCCTCTACACCAGGAGCTATCTCTACAAATGCTCCGTAGTCGGCTATCACCACTACCTTGCCCTTCACATGGTCACCTACCTTCAGGTCGGCATCCAGTGCATCCCAAGGATGCTTGGTCAACTGCTTCAGGCCAAGGGCTATGCGCTTCTTCTCATCGTCGAAGTCCAGTATCACTACGTTGATCTTGTCGTCCAGGTTCACTACCTCGTGAGGATCGCTCACGCGGCCCCATGACAGGTCGGTGATGTGCACCAGTCCGTCGATACCACCCAGGTCCACAAACACACCGTAAGAGGTGATGTTCTTGACGGTACCCTCGAGTATCTGACCCTTCTCCAACTTGTCGATGATTTCCTTGCGCTGCTGCTCCAACTCGGCCTCGATGAGAGCCTTGTGAGAAACAACTACGTTGCGGAACTCCTGGTTGATCTTCACAACCTTGAACTCCATGGTCTTGCCCACGAACACATCGTAGTCGCGGATGGGGTGTACGTCTATCTGACTGCCAGGGAGGAATGCCTCGATGCCAAAGACGTCAACTATCATACCACCCTTGGTACGACACTTGATGAAGCCCTGGATCACTTCCTCATTCTCCAATGCACTGTTCACACGCTCCCAGCTCTTGCTCAGACGGGCCTTGCGGTGACTCAGTATCAACTGGCCTTTCTTGTCTTCCTGATTCTCTACATAAACTTCTACTATATCACCTACCTTCAGGTCGGGATTATAGCGGAATTCGCTGGCGGAGATGATACCGTCGCTCTTGTAACCGATGTTGACTACTACTTCTTTCTTGTCAACAGAGATTACTTTACCATCAACAACCTGATGCTCGCTCACTTTGTTGAGGGTCTCGTCGTAAGCCTTCTGCAATTCTTCCTTGCTGATGCTTGCGCTGGTGCCGTTCTCAAATTCTTCCCAATTGAAGTCTTCTAACGGCTGTACGTTTTTAAGGTTTGACATAAAATTGATTAAAAAATAAATAATTAATAAAGTTAGACTTTATGGATATGTCGACATGCCATCTCTGGCAATGCCGGATAAACAGGGTGCAAAATTACTCTTTTTTCCTGATATTCAAATATAATTATACGCTTTTTTTATATAATGTGCCAATTTTCCTCGTTTTTCCCCGCTCTTTATGAACTACAGTATACCTCTGTTCCGTCCCTGTTCAATCGGATATGCTATCCGACTGAATTAAGTTACGGATATGTTATCCGTTAGAA
This sequence comes from uncultured Prevotella sp., assembly GCA_900313805.1. Classification (GTDB taxonomy): domain Bacteria; phylum Bacteroidota; class Bacteroidia; order Bacteroidales; family Bacteroidaceae; genus Prevotella. The sequence goes on from OMSQ01000114.1 coordinate 10,255, forward strand.
TAATGTCACCACTTATTAAAACCCCCGGGCAACATGACACATCCACCAATGCACCCTAAAAGGGGATACTGTCCAAGGAGAAGTATTTGTGGAGGATTTGTATCATGGACTTCCAGTAGCGTGGCGGTATATGCCTCATCCGAACTACTGGTGCATGCATGCAGCAACAAACACAAAATCTGTATAAAGAAACTATTTCTCATGTTGATACGCTTTTATCGGGCAAGTTATTATATCGTGAGGGTAGGAAATTCTTTTTACTCCATAATGCTCCCTATCAATTCCTGGACAATATTCATCGATTTGCCTATCTGTGTATATCTTGACAACGTCAACAATATGCTTATTATCCTCGAAATATTTCTCTCTGTATTGTTCTAGATATGTTTCCGACTTATGTTTTTCTATAAATTCTTTTTCACTCTCAATACAGTCTTCGTTTTTTTCTCTCTCGAAATAGTTTTTTTTAGGTTTTATTTCACGATAAAGAACGATAGTGAAAACCTTTCCTGGTTCCAGATATTTGATAAAAGCGAAATATAAATTGTCAGGATTCCACCAACAACCATCCATTTCAGCTTCTGTTCCTATATCGTATATAGAGAAATCAAAGCCATGCCTATCCATAAGATAGTGCTTTATTGCCTTCTTTTCATTTTGATATTTGCCAGTCTCATCAAGCCATATCCACAGCGGTTCATCGTCAGTATTGTTTATAGACACAATTATCTGCTCTAACTGATATTTCTCATAATGTATCACGACAGTATCGGTCTTAATTGTATATCCGAACACT
>OMSQ01000195.1 GCA_900313805.1 uncultured Prevotella sp.
GCGTTCATCTTCCACGGCAGAGTCTGCTGCACACCCAGCATGGAGTTGGCCACCCACCCGTGGTTCTTCTGGTCTAACTCATCACTGCGCATGTCATTATATCCCACACCGCCATTGAGAATCAGTCGTGTGTCCTTGAATACAGACCAGCTGGCAAATGCACTTAGGTTGGTCTGGCTGCGTTTCACCACATTGCCGTAAGTGGTGTTTATTATCTGGTTCTCATCGGTGAAAGTGTATTGCTCTATACCGTCATTGCACCAAGTGTGGCGCAGGGTGGCATTGAGCATCCATTTCGATGCGAAGTGGTTGTACACCAGACTCATGTTGTGAGTCTTCTCTATGTCCAGATCGGTATTTCCATACGAGATCACCATGGGCTCGGTGCGGTTCACGTAGGGGTTCAGATAACTGATGCCCGGGCGGGAAATACGCATGTTGTACGACAAGCCGAGGTTCTGTGTGGGTGCAATGCTATAAGAGAGTGTGGCACTGGGCACCAGCGCACCATAGTTCTTTGTGAAGTCTTCACCCTGTCCCAGTTTGTATTCCACGTCTTGCCATGTATGTTCGTAGCGCAGTCCGGCCTTGGCACCCCAACTGCCAAACTTCACGTCATACTCGCCATATCCTGCCAGCACAAAGTATTTATATAAGTAGTCAGAGCTCATATCTTCCCGATACTCTTCATCAAGGTAGTATTTTGAGTCGGCAGAGCTGCGACGATGGATGAATTTCATACCGGCATTGAGAGTCTGTCCTTTGCCCAGCGGAGTGGTATAGTCGGTCTGGAAAGTATGCTCCGACGACTTCTCCTTGTTGTCGCTGAGGTTGTTGAACATGGGGACCACATAACCAGAATAGTCATCATCGTATATCATTTCAGTCTTGTTGTGTGTAGGGTCGTGGCTGAACTGATAGGAGAAGATAATCTGGCGGCTGCGTGCAGCATTGAGAAATCTGGAGTAGTCGGCGCTCAGTGTGAAACTGGTATGGTCGTTGCGCATATTCTGCTGGTTGGAGTATTTGAACTCCTGTCCGCCCTGTGTCATGGTGTTGTATGCGTGACCGTTGTTTTGCATGCGGAACTTGTTCAGTCCCACCGACACATTGGCTGTGCTCATGGTGTCTGGGGTATATCCCAAAGCTATCTGCCCCATGGCAAACGGTATTTTCGTGTCGCTCTTCTGGTTGTAGTACACGGCCATCTGTTCCTGTCCGTCCTGCGACTTGGTTATTCTTTCAAAGTCAACCTCAGTGTCCTTGCTCTTCATGTGGTTGTATATGGCATTGGCACTGACCTGCAGCTTGCCTTTTTGTGCATTGAAGAATACGCTTCCGCCGTATGATCGTGTACCCACGTTAGCATTCACACTTCCGTTATATCCGTCCATGCTGGCAGCACTGGCACCGCCCTGCTGGTGGTTCATCACTATGTTGAGTACACCACCGGCACCCTCGGCATCGAAACGAGCCCCTGGATTGGTCACCACTTCTATGCTCTTCACAAGCGAGGCGGGCATAGACTTGAATATCTGCGATGGGTTGTTATTGAACATGACTGAAGGCTTGCCGTCAACATACACCTTGAATGTGGACTGTCCGTTGACCGTGATGTTGTCCTGCCCGTCCACTGTCACCAGGGGCACCTTGCGCAGCATGTCGAGCACAGTCATCGACTTCGAGTCGGCATCGTTCTCCACATTGTAGCTCATCTTGTCGGTTTCCATCTTGACCAGCGGCTTGTGTGCCACCACTTCCACACCGCTCAGCATCTTTGCGTCATCGTGTGTGTAGAGAGTGCCCAAATCCATCTTTCCACTGCCACTGAGGGTGACCGTACGCGAGGCTGTCACCTTACCTATAGATGCTATTTGCACTACAAAAGTGCCGCTGCCACTCACCTCCTGACTGAAATGTCCGTTGATGTCGGTGAGCGACATGGCTACAGCCTGGTCCATCTTCTTTTCCTTAAACACGCGCAGTGTGGCGTATGGTTCGCCCTCGCCGCTGATAGAATCGATGAGTACACCGGTGATGGTGGTTTGTGCGTTTAGTGCCTGTATGGACAGCAACAGTAGCAGTGCCATACACAGTTTCATTCTTATCATTTCACAAATATTTATATGTACATAAATATATATCGCAAACAGAGCTCCAAAGTTACAATGTTTATGTCTTTTGACAATGAAACAAAGTTTTTTTTTACTCTTTTTATCTGTTTTGTTTCATTTCTCGTGAAAAATATCTACTTTTGCAATGAAGACAATTGTTTACTAAATCATAAAATTATTCATTATGAAAAAAATCAGTATTCTTATCGTTGCCATGTGCACCATGGTACTTTCCGGTTGCGGTGTGAATGATGTGCTCAATACCGTGAACGGAACTAACGGGACTAACACCGCGAATGGCTTGAGTAATGTTTTGACCAGCGTGTTGGGTCTGGACAAGGTTACAGCGGAAAGTCTGGTTGGTACCTGGCGCTATTCTGGTCCTGGTGTGGCCTTCACATCCGAAAACCTGCTGGCTAAGGCCGGTGGCGAAATGGCTGCCAGCGCTGCTGAGAGCAAACTGCTGGAAGTGTACAAGAAAATGGGTGTGAAATCAAGCAACACCTACTTCACCTTCTCAAAGGATGGAAAGTATCAGGGACAGTTTATGGGTGTGCCCATGAACGGCTCATACACCTATAATGCCTCTTCTGGCGCTCTCACCATGCAGGGCACTATCATCAAGTTCAATACTTATATCCAGGGCAAGAGCAATGGCATAGCTATGCTCTTCGAGGGAACCAAGCTCCTTACCCTTTTCCAGACTGTGGCAAGTGCCTCTGGCAACAGCACTCTGGGTACCATCAGCAGCCTTACTTCCAACTACAAGGGTCTGCGCATAGGTTTCCAACTGAGTCACTAAGCCAATACTCTACATCAATAATCACAGAAGGCGTCCCTCTCGGGATGCCTTCTGCTGTATCTATTCTTTTACTATATTGAGAAATCTTCGCCACTGCTTGTCTTGCGAGTAAGCATCGTAGGCACTCTGTTTCACGTATAGTGTGCCCTCCTTTTCCGTGCCCTTGGAGAATGTGCCGCTCGATATCTTTATAGGTATCACGCTGGCCACGTGGACAGTCATCAAGTTGGCACAACGGTCAAAAGCGTTATTACCAATGTTTTTCACACCGGCTGGCAGCGATATGCTTTCCAGTGTGGCACATCCTTGCATGGCACCATTGCCGATGCTCTTGAGGGCAGCCGGAAGGGCGAGTGAATGGAGTGAAGAGCAGTCGCGCAACATGCCCGAGGGTATCTCTTTCAGTCCTGTGGGCAGATGAACGATACGCAGCGAACTGCATCCCTCCATGGCTGATGAACCGATTTCTTTCACACTGTTTGGTATGTGCAGACTGTCAAGCGAGGTGCAGCCACGCAGGGCATTACTCTCTATCTCCTTCACGCTGTTTGAAATGCTTATCCTGCGGAGCGAGGCACAGTCGCGCAGCAGACCTTCGCTCATCACGCTCACGCTGGCTGGCAGCGAGAAGAAAGTGAGCGACACACAGCCCATGAATGCCTCATCATTGATCTGCTTCACTCCGGTAGGCAGACTGATAGTCTCCATGCTGGTACAGTCGTAGAAAGCCTTCTCGCCTATGCGCCGCATGCCTGCCGGCAGCGATACGTAGGTGAGGTTACTGCAACCCTCGAAGGTATGGGCTGGCAACTGGTCGATGCCTGAAGGCAGGGTGATAGATTCCAGAGACTTGCAGCCGGCAAACACACCGTCCTCCATGCGGCGCAGACCATCAGGAAGGGTCACATCAGTGAGTGAAGAGCAGTCGCGAAACAACTCTGCCGACAACTCCGTCAATCCTTTTGGCAGGGTGATGGAGGTCAGCGAGCTGCAACCTTTAAAGGCCTGGTCGCCAATGGCAGTCACCGTGCGCGGTATGTCGACGGACGTAAGGCCTGCACAGTCTTCAAAGGCCTCGTTGCCTATGGCTTCCACATACAGGGTGAGCGAGTCCTTGTCTATCTTTTCCGGTATCACCACATCGCCCGTATAATCCTCTTGCCCCTTCACCACTGTGGCGGAACTCTTCTTCACGTTCACCTGATAGGTGATGCCGTCGATGACAACTCGTTCCTTCTTCAGAAACTTTATGTCTATAGCCACTGCGCTGCCCATTACGGACAGTGCAGTGATTAGTAGAAATGTTTTCAGATGTTTCATGGCTTAGGGATAGTGGATTATAGGTTTGCTATCTCGATCACTCGGTCTACGGCAGCGGGCAGCTCGTCTACCAGTTTACCGCCAGCGGTGGCGAAGTGTGGCTGTCCGCCTCCACCGCCCTGTATCAGTTTGGCAGCCTCGCGCACCATCTGCCCGGCGTTCAGACCGTGATCGTTCACCAGATCCTCACTGATGGCCACTGTAAGTGTGGGCCTGTTTCCTGCGCTTGAGCCGATGACGCAGAGCATGCTGCCGTTTATGGCCTGCTTTACCTTGAACACCAAGTCCTTGGCAGCCTGAGCATCCATGTTGAGCACAGCTTTTACCACCTTCACACCATTCACGGTCTGTGCCTTGCCTATCAGCACGTCCTTGGCGCGCTCCACAACTTGTGCATGGAAGGCCTCAATCTCCTTCTTCATGCTTGCATTCTCTTCGATGTGTTTCTGTATCACACCCCTCAGGTCCTTGGCATTGTTGAACAACTGTCTGATGCTCTTGAGCATGTCCTCCAGTTGGTACACCATGTTCTCACAGTCCCGTCCGGTTATGGCTTCGATGCGGCGTATGCCAGCTGCCACCGAACTCTCGCTTATTATCTTGAAGAAACCGATGCGTCCTGTACTGCTGGCATGAATGCCACCGCAGAGTTCGCAACTCGGACCGAAGCGAACCACGCGCACACGGTCGCCATACTTCTCGCCGAAGAGAGCTATGGCACCCATCTGGCGTGCCTCCTCCATCGGCATGTTGCGGTGTTCGTCCAGATGGATATCCTCGCGTATCATGCCATTTACAATACGTTCCACCTGACGTAGTTCCTCATCGGTCACTTTCTGGAAGTGGCTGAAGTCGAATCGCAGTCCTTGAGCACTTACCAGCGAGCCCTTCTGCTCCACATGGTCGCCCAGCACCTGTTTCAGAGCATAGTCCACCAGGTGTGTGGCGGTGTGGTTGGCTGCCGAGTCATTGCGGTAGTCTGTGTCCACACATGCCATGAACTGTGCCTCGGGATGTTCGGGCAGTTTTTCCACTATATGTACGCTCTGTCCGTTTTCGCGTTTGGTGTCGGTGATTTCTATTGTCTCATACTCGCTTACTATCACTCCGCGGTCGCCCACCTGTCCGCCCATCTCTCCATAGAAGGGAGTGTGGCTGAGCACCAGTTCGTAGTGTGTGCGTTTCTTTTGCGTCACCTGTCTGTAGCGCAGTATGTGGCAGTCGTATTCGGTGTAGTCATAGCCCACGAACTGCTGTTCGCCGGCCTGCAGTTCCACCCAGTCGCCGTTTTCCACTTGTGCGGCATTGCGGGCGCGGGCTTTTTGCTGCTCCATCTCTGCATCAAACTGCTTTTCGTCTACCGTCATGCCGTTCTCGCGGCAGATGAGCTGTGTGAGGTCGAGCGGGAAACCGTAGGTGTCGAATAGGCGGAATGCTCGTGTGCCATCCAGTTCTGTCTGTCCCTTTGCTCTCAGCTCGTCCATGGCCTGCGAGAGCATGGATATGCCCTTGTCCAGAGTCCTGAGGAATGAGTCCTCCTCCTCCTTTATCACGCGGGTGATGAGTGACTGCTGTGCTGAGAGTTCTGGGTATGATGGTCCCATCTCCCTTACCAGTACGGGCACCAGTTGGTGTATGAAAGCCTCTTTCTGCCCAAGGAAGGTATAGGCATAGCGTACGGCGCGGCGCAGTATGCGTCGTATCACATATCCAGCCTTGGCATTTCCTGGCAGTTGTCCGTCGGCTATACTGAAGGCCACTGCTCTGAGATGGTCGGCCACCACGCGCATTGCCACGTCAGTGTCCTCGTCTTCTCCATATTTCTTGCCAGAGAGTCGTGATATCTCCTGTATGAAAGGCTGGAATATGTCGGTGTAGTAATTGCTGTGCTTGCCCTGTATGGCACGAACCAGACGTTCGAAGCCCATACCTGTGTCTATCACGTTCATGGCCAGTTTTTCCAGCGACCCGTCGGCGCGGCGGTTGAACTGCATGAACACCAGGTTCCATATCTCTATCACCTGCGGGTTGTCTTTGTTCACCAGTTCCCTGCCAGGTACAGCAGCTTTCTCCTCCTCGGTACGTGAGTCGAGGTGTATCTCCGAGCAGGGGCCGCAGGGACCAGTCTCGCCCATCTCCCAGAAGTTGTCATGCTTATTGCCGTTGATGATATGGTCTTCCGGCACATGTTTCAGCCAGTATCCGGCTGCCTCGTCGTCACGCTCCAGATTTTCCTCTGCCGAGCCTTCGAAAACTGTCACGTACAGGTCTTTCGGGTCTAATTTCAGCACGTCCACCAGATATTCCCATGCCATGTCTATGGCGCCCTCCTTGAAGTAGTCGCCAAAACTCCAGTTGCCCAGCATTTCAAACATGGTATGGTGGTAGGTGTCGTGTCCCACCTCCTCCAGGTCGTTGTGCTTACCGCTCACGCGCAGGCATTTCTGAGAGTCGGCGCGCCGGCGCGGCTCGGGGTCGCGGGTGCCCAGTATGATGTCTTTCCACTGGTTCATGCCGGCATTGGTAAACATGAGTGTGGGGTCGTCCTTGATTACCATGGGTGCCGATGGCACTATGGCATGTTGTTTCGTTTCAAAGAAGTGTTTGAACGAGTCTCTTATTTCATTGGCTGTCATCATTGTGTGATATTGTTACTTTTCAGGATGCAAAGGTAGTGAAAAAAATTATTTTTCACTACCTTTGCACACAATATTACGTAAGAATCCATCAGAAGCATAATGGCAGAAAAGAAAGCAGTTGCTACAAGCGATAAGAAGTTGTACTACTCCATCAAGGAGGTGGCAGCGATGTTTGATGTGCGAGAGAGTCTTCTCCGTTACTGGGAGAAGGAATTTCCGCAGTTGCATCCCAAGACTGTTGGCAACAACGTGCGTCAGTATACCGATAATGACATAGAACAGATACGCCTGATATACAATTTGGTGAAGACTCGTGGTTTCAAGATAGCGTCTGCCCGCAAGATGCTGAGCGAGAATCGTAAGGGTGCCGACAATCATGCCCGCATCATTGATAGTCTCATCACCGTTCGTGACGAGTTGATGGCTTTGAAGAGTCAGATCGACAATTTGTAACCGAAAGATTACATTATCTCAAGTATTTCTTTCAGTCCCTCTATTTCGTTGAGTTTTTTCATGATGACATGCACGTCTTCGCGGTCGTGCACACGCATCTCTATCTGTCCGTCGAAGATGCCGTCCTCGCTCGATATGGATACGCGGTGTATGTTGACATTGAGTTGTCCGGAGAGCACCTGAGTCACATCATTGAGCATACCTATACGGTCTATGCCTCGTATCTGTATGGTGGCATCGAAAAATATGCGTTTGTGCATTTTCCATTTCACATCGAGCAGGCGGTTGCCAAAGCTGGCTTTTAATTTGTCTGCCACGTTGCAGTTGCGACGGTGTATGATAATATGCTTCCTGCCATCGATGAAACCCAGGGCTTCGTCGCCAGGAATGGTGTGGCAGCAGGTGGGGAAGAGTAGGGTGTGAATATTATCCTCGCTGATGACAAGTGGTTTCTTGCGGTTGAAATCATCCCCAACCACCATGAGCTTATTATCGTTCCCGTCTGCCTCGTCTTTCTTGTCGCTGTTGAGGAAAGGCACGTACCTGCGCCATCCGCCCTTGCTGCTCTTCTTCTGCAGCAGTTCGTCAATGTCTTTTTCTCCCAGAATAATGCGCCGTTCGCCTATGTTTTGCAGCAGAGTCTCATGGCGTTCCACATCATGCAGACTGCACAATTTGTCCATGATGGCCGTAGTCATCTCCAAACCGTTGTGTGTGAGAAAATCCTTCAGTGTCTCTTCACCCAATTTCTGCATCCTGCGCTCATCGCGTCTTATCATAGCCTGTATCTTGGCTTTGGCTTTGGCAGTAGTGGCAAACCCCATCCATTCTGCCTGTGGGTGAGCCGACTTTGAGGTGAGAATCTCCACCTGGTCGCCGCTATTGAGTTTATGACTCAGTGGCACCAGTTTATGGTTCACCTTGGCGCCTATGCAGTGGCTGCCCAGGAAGGTGTGAATCTGGAACGCGAAGTCGAGGGCGGTGCACCCGGCAGGCATGGTTCTGATTTCGCCTTTGGGTGTAAACACGAAAATTTCCGATGCGAAGAGATTGAGTTTTATGGCATCGAGGAAGTCCATGGCATCGGGCTGGGGGTCGCTGAGAATTTCCTTGATAGTACTCAGCCAACTGTTCAGTTGGTCGTCCTCCTCGGTTATGACGGCATTCTCGGGTTCATTGTCGCCCTCTTTGTATTTCCAGTGTGCGGCAAAGCCCTGTTCTGCTATCTCATCCATCCTTTCGCTGCGTATCTGCACCTCTATGTACCGCCCCTGTTTCGACATTAGAGTGACGTGCAGAGCCTGGTATCCGTTGGTCTTTGGGTGGCTGGCCCA
>OMSQ01000118.1 GCA_900313805.1 uncultured Prevotella sp.
CTGTGGCATAGTGGTGGATTCGGCAGGAGTGTTGCGTGTGGTGCATGCCGTACCGGGCGAGCCCGACTACAACGGGGATGAAGACCGTGTGAAGATGGACACCCCGGAGCGCTTCTTCTCAAATGAGTATGCCAGCTCAGGGGAGGTCTGCCGACAGACAGACTCGGTAGTGGCACGCAAGGCCACAGAATATGCCATAAGGCAATATCGGAGGCACGCACTCTTCGACCACGACTATGATAGTGAAGACACGACGAGTTATTACTGCACAGAACTGGTGGTGAGAGCATACGAATGGGCAGGCATGCCGCTCACAGGAGCACCACAACATGCCTTTCACCTGCCAGGATGCAATAGCATCTGTTGGTTGCCCAGCGACCTCAGAAACTCAGAGAAACTGAAGACCGTTGCGGTATTCTGAATTTGACTATAAGAAAATCAAACTTTAATTATTCACTAAACAAGAGAAAACAATGAAAAAGATTTTTGGATTTTTGGTAGCTTTCGTAGCTGTTGCCATGGTTAGCTGCAGCAGTGGTGGTGGTTCTTTCGCTACTCCTAAGGAGTTGGCCGAGAAGTCTATGGAGTGCATCCAGAAGAAGGACTACAAAGGTTATGTTGACCTGATGTACTTCTCTGACAAGCTGAAGGACGACGAGCTGAAGAGCACCAAGGAGATGTACGTGAACATGATGGACCAGAAGCTCTCTGAGTCTGTGGATAAGGCCGGTGGAGTGAAGTCTTTCTCTGTAGCTAGCGAGGAGAACGTTACCGACACTACCGCTGTGGTTAAGATGAACGTGGTTTACGGCAACGACAGCACCGCTGTTCAGGACGTGAAGTGCAAGAAGGCCGGTGACGGCTGGAAGATTGACAGCGGCAAATAATCAACTGCTGTTTATCCGACACACATACTACGCGGGTTGACACCTCTGGGTGCCAACCCGTTTTTGTTGCCGAGAAATCAAAAAATGCCTTCAGTTTTTGGTTTTTCTCTCACTAAATCGTATTTTTGCTATCGAAATAGTTATTAACCATTCATTCTTTCCATTATGAACAAACTAAGCCAAACAATGAACAGACTGACAGTCAGCATACTCGCAGTCCTCTCACTGCTGTTCGTCACAAGCGCCTGCAAGGAAAAAGTCAACGAACCCGCACAGAGCAACGCACAGCAGACCACCGTCACAGAAAAGGCCGAACCGGCTGCGGCAGCCGAGCCGGCAGTGGTAGAAAACAGCGACGGCACCACAACCGAACTGTACGACCACGACAACGACACACCTGAAAGCCATGGACAGGCCAGCGCCAACAAACAACCCATGGTGTACTCCATTGCCGACGACGGGTTCCTCAACATACGCGAGTGGCCCAGGAGCGATGCACGCATACTCGGAAAACTCCTCACCGGCGGCGAAGGCGGAGTGTATGACGGATCTTCTGCCAACTGGCACCGTGTGAAATATCACGGCATAACAGGCTATGTGAACGGACGCTACGCACGTGTCACCGGTCTGGAACAGTCTACCAAGAACATCAGCGCACGCAAGGTGTACTACGTGGTAATAGAAAGCTACAACGACTTGAGATCGGCTGAAGATGCCACGAGGGTGATGCCTGATGCCCTCAGCCCCTGTATATTCAAGGCGAACGAAGGCGGACGCACGCTCTACAGACTCTGCGACGGCTGCTATTACTCACGAAAGGACGCCCTGGAACATGCAAGCCTCATCCGCCAGTACCTGGAACGCGACGCTTGGGTGTGGGAAAGCAACGGCACTGCAGTCTGCGTAAACCAGGCAGTAGGACTGAGCGGCGAACTTGTTGACATATCACCGAAATAACAACAACTAATACACTGAATGATGAGAAAACTTTCATTCATACTCCTCATGGTGATAGCAGCCATGACGGCATCTGCACAGTCTTTAGTGGGAAACTGGAAGGCAGACATCAATGACAATGAAGTGCAAAACGGCTGCATGTTCATGGATTTTTCCAAAAACAACATGCTGAAAATCACCTTCGACATGACAATGAGCAGCCCTGAGGTTGGTTCCATACGCTTCGCCCTTTCTATCAAGGGCCCTTATTCTCTCGATGAGAACAAAATCTCATTCAAGGCATACAAGAGCTCTGTTGACTTCCAGATTCTGGAACGTCATTTCACGCCCGACTTGCAAGCAGCACTGTCAATGGACCCGTCAATCGGAAAGATGATTGATGATGAGATGCGAAAGGTCATCATGGACGAAAAAGAGGGACTAGGCAGCGTGTTCAACGATGTAGAAAATATGACCATCATCGAATTGACCGATAAGACCTTGAAGGTGCAGTCTGGCCAGGAGACATACAACATGCAAAGACAGTAATAAGAGATGAACTTACGCTCTACCTTTGTTGCTCTGCTGATGGCAACCAGCTTCTGTGCATCGGCTCAAAACATACAGTTACACTACGACCTGGGCCACTCGCTCTGCAAAGACCTGAGCGGGCGGCCCTCTGTCACCACTACCATAGAGATGTTTCGCCCCGACCGCTGGGGCAGCACCTTCTTCTTCTCCGACATGGACTATTTCGCCGACGGCGTGGCAGGTGCCTACTGGGAAGTGTCACGCGAGTTTAATATCAAGAAAAACAGCCCATGGGCGGTGCACGTGGAGTATAACGGAGGCACCACATCGGTGGAACACACTGCCATAGCAGCACGCTTCCAACATGCGCTGCTGGCAGGAGGAGCATACAACTGGTTGAGTGCCGACCATAATACCTCATTCTCACTCCAAGCCCTCTATCGCTATACCTTCAAGGGACAATCGCGAGGCGCCTTCAACGGTTTTCAGGCCACCGCCGTGTGGGGCACCACCTTCGCCAAGGGACTGCTCTCGTGCTCCGGCTACCTCGACGTGTGGTACAATCCCAATGTTCAGGGGAAACTCATCACCATGGCAGAGCCGCAACTGTGGTTCAACATCTCGGCTCTGAAGGGCATGGAGGATGTGCACCTGAGCATAGGCACAGAGGTGGAGGTGAGCAACAATTTCGTTATTGACGACCTGGGACGACAAAACCGGTTCTATGCCATACCAACGGCAGCCGTGAAATGGACATTCTAAATGATACGTAAGCTTTGCTTTCTGCTACTGTGCTGCTGTGCATGCGCTCTTGCCAATGCGCAACCAAGTGATATGCAGCAGTATAGGGGTGTGACGAAAGGAGGATATAACTTCTGGGTCTATGCCCCTCATGAGTACTATGCCGAGACGGAACC
>OMSQ01000124.1 GCA_900313805.1 uncultured Prevotella sp.
CCCTGTCCCCTGCCATGGATGAACACTATGCGCTGTCCCAGGTGCTCTCGGTGCTCCGCCAGTGTGCGGTGCACGGTCTCAAGCTGATATTTCAGTATATCACTGGCACTCATGCCACTAGTACTGACAAGCAGGTTGTGTGCATGCAGGTCAACGACCACCACGTTCTCACGTCGGCGGCGCGGTGTCATGCCCTTGCTCTGGCTATCGTTGTAGCGGCGCACATAGCCCTCGTCCTTGTGCAGGGGCTCGGTAACCACAGGTTTGTCAAGAGCTGTCGGTTCCACCTTTTCTGTCTGTCGCACGTGCGTGACATTATAGTTGTCGGTGGTCACCACCACCACCTCGTTGATGGGTGTGGGTATCTGGAAACCGTCTTCATCCTCTACCAGCACGATGTTTCTGCCTTGGAAACCAGCTACCGTGCCACCTCCCACTTCTGAGAGGAATCTCACTTTATCACCTATTTGCATAATGTGTTTATTTTTAGCAATTTAACGTTCACGGTATGAGCAGACTGCTGTCGCCATAACTGAGGAAGCGGAAACCGTGTGAGAGGGCGTAGTCGTAGATGGGTCGCCACTGACCTCCTACGAAGGCACTGACGAGCAGAAGCAGAGTGGACTGTGGCTGATGGAAATTGGTGATGAGGTGCGACACCACATGATACTTATAGCCTGGTGCGATGATGATCTGCGTGCTGGAGTGTAACACCTCCTCACCCTGACGTTCCAGATATCCGACAAGTGCTGATAGAGCCTGCACAGTAGTGGGAGCATCGGGTGTATCGGCCAGATCGTAGGGTTCCCACTGCGACACATGGAGGTCGGCCAGAACACAGTTGGGATTCCGCAACACCTTCCATCCCATGTAATAAAGGCTCTCGAGCGTGCGCACCGAGGTTGTGCCCACGGCAATGGCCTTGCCACCGTGTGCAATGAGACGCTCTATGGTATGTCGTCGCACGGCTATGTATTCCGTGTGCATCTCATGGTCAGCTATCTGTCTGCTCTTCACAGGGCGGAAGGTGCCGGCACCCACGTGTAGCGTCACCTCCTCACGCTCTATGCCGCGGTTGTCAACAGCAGCCAACACTGCCGGAGTGAAATGCAGACCGGCGGTAGGAGCAGCCACAGACCCCTTTATTTTCGAATATACCGTCTGATATGTGGTCTTGTCGCTCTCTTCGGTGGCTCTGTTGAGATAGGGAGGGATAGGCAGTTCGCCCACGTGGTCGATAACTGTGGCGAAAGGCACGTCGCCCTCCCACTCGAAGCGCACCACCTGGTCGGCACCCCTGCTCTCCACCCTGGTGGCAGAGAGGCGGTACTGCTGACCATCAACGGTGAAGGTGCGAGAGAGCCGACCCTCCTTCCATTTCTTGGAATTGCCTATCAGGCACTGCCACTCACACTGACTGCGAGTGAGAAACATACGCTCGTAGTCGGCAGGTTCGTGGGGCTCGAGCAGGAACACCTCTATGTGGGCACCGGTGGTTTTTTGGAAATAGATGCGTGCCTGTATCACTCGTGTGTTGTTCACCACCATAAGAGCTCCCTCAGGCAGATACTGCGGCACGTTGACGAAGGTGTCGTCGCTAATCTGACCATGGCGGTATACGAGTAACCGTGAGTGGTCGCGCTCGGCAACGGGATGCTTGGCTATCCGTTCATCGGGCAGTGGGTAGTCGTATTCTGATATTTCTATCTGACGGGTATTCATATTGTCGTAAGAGATTGATTCATAGGGCTATGATAAGGGCACGCAGCACAGCGAAGAAGATGGTGAGAGCCATCACGAGCATCACCACATCCACATCGTCAAGCGAATAGCCAGTGCTGGTATATTGCGAGGAGATAAAACGTGTCTCTGCTGTGACGAAGCGTAGCACCCAACGGTATATGGTATAGACGAACAGGGCTATGAGCGAGCCGGCAATAAAGCCTGTGAGCACATCGAGAGGGAAGTGCATGCCGAGGTAGAGACGAGTATAGCCGTTGAGCAGCGACCAGCAGACCAGGGCTATGGAGAGGGCCCTATGGCGTACCACCAGGCATAAGAACACCGTTAGGGAAGCAGTGTTGGCAGCATGTGCCGAGAAGAAGCTGAAGTCGTCCTCCTGTATGCCTGCCACGGTGAGCACGGTATGTCCGAGCACTGGGTCGTTGAGCGGCCGCGGGCGTGCCACCCAAGGTTTAACCATGCCGTTGTCAATGATGGTGACCAGCAGTACGCAGGCCAGTGCTCCCCCTATGGTGATAGCAGCCTTGCGCGCATCGCCATTGCGCACTATCATATATGCGAGAGCCAGGTACATGGGCAACCAGGTGAGTCCGGCCGTGCATGTGGCCATGAACCCGTCCCAGAAGAGGGAGTCGCTGCCATTGAACACACGCAGCCACTGCCAGTCGAGGTTGACGAG
>OMSQ01000048.1 GCA_900313805.1 uncultured Prevotella sp.
ACCGTACCATCGGGTGCGGTCATGCTCACTATGAGGTTCCTGCGCCCACCGTAGATGTACTTCCCATCACTCTCCATGGTGTCGGGCACTGTGGCGATATAGTCACTCAAGTGCTGGTATCTTGGTTGTATGAATATTGTTCGACTCATGGTATTATCTGTTTAAGTTCTGGTACCAGACGCTGATACACCTGCCATACCTGGCGTGCCACGTCGGCACCTTCAAACCGTCGGATATACTCCCTGCTAGCCTTCACGCGCCGCTGTCTCTCCTCCGGGTTGTCTATCAACGTACTGACCGCCTGTGCCATGGCCTCAACATCATCGGGGTCAACGTACAGGCAGTCGGGACCGCCTGCCTCCTCCAGACAACTGCCAGTGCATGCCACTACGGGCAACCCGCTCTGTATGGCCTCTACCACGGGTATGCCGAAACCCTCGTATCGTGAGGGATACACACATACCTCTGCCTGATGGTATATGGCAGAGAGATGGGCGAAGGGCACATCGTGCAACAGCAACACACGATGCTGGAGGTTCATGCGCGCGGCCAACTGACTCACATAATCGGCGTATGGAGTGTGGCGCCCCACTATGACGAGCGAGAGGGTGTCGGGAAGGGATGGCAGGGCCTTGACCGCCAGGGCCACGTTCTTGCGTTCTTCCACCGCCCCCACGCACACCATATATCTGGCGGGCAGACGGTAAAGGCTGCGCACCTCATCTGCCAACGACTGAGCCACTGGTTGTGCAAAATGGTTGCCGCAACTCTGGTATATCACAGATATGCGTTCCTCCTCCACACCGCCATAGTGCATGATATCGCGCTTGGTACATTCGCTGATGGCAATGATATGGTCAGCCTCCTTGCATGTGCGATGGAACTTCCACTTATACAGTCGGCGGTCTATCGGTGGGTAGTATTCCGGGTGGCGCAGGAAGATAAGGTCGTGTATGGTGACCACCGACGGTATGCCGGCGCGTCGCAGTCCTTTGGGCAGTTCTCCGCTCAGTCCGTGAAACAGTGCCACTTGGTCGCGCTTCAGGTCGTCCACTATGCCGTGCGAGCGCCACCGGTCGGCAGTGATGCGGTGCCAGAGTCCGCCCTTTTGTCCATCGCCACCATGAGGATAGACGAAGCGCAGGTGCCCAGAGGTGCTGACACGCTCTCTCAAATGGTCATGCCCTCTGTCGGGGGCATAGAGCAGCAGTTCGCAACGGTCTCCCACACAGGCATCCATGTCTGTCACCAGAGTGCGGCAGTAATTGCCCAGTCCAGTGGCATTCCGTACTATACGCTTGGCGTCATATCCTATTCTTGTCATATTTCTAATAACTATTGGGATAAATCTACTGAGGGTCTACATCGAAATAAATCTGCACTGAGGCATAGCGTTTCGCTGCAAGCACCTGACTGCGAATGGAGTGAAGGCAGCGACGTACATCATCGAGAGGGAGCGAGGGCTCTATCTTGAGCATGAGTTTCCGTATGTGCTGTGTCTTCACACGCGCCACGGGCGGGCGGTCAGGTCCCAGCACACGGGTGCCAAGTTGCTGTTTAAGCATGCTACCCATCATGATGGCAGCACTCTGCACCACGTCATTGTCGCGGTGCTTCAGATACACATATATCAGTCGGGTGAAGGGTGGATAGCGGAAGGTGGAGCGCTCCTCACACAGTTCTTGGTAGAGCGTGCGCCAGTCGTGTTTCACCACCTGCTGTATAAGAGGCAGTTCCGGGTTCTTGGTTTGCAGTATCACCTCACCCTGCTCTCCCTGTCTGCCAGCCCGTCCACTCACCTGTGCCATCATCATATACGCATGTTCGTAGGCACGGAAGTCGGGATAGTTGAGCAGGTTGTCGGCCTGCAGTATTCCCACCACTCTCACATTTTTGAAGTCGAGTCCCTTTGTCACCATCTGCGTGCCTATGAGCATGTTGGTGCGACCCGACGAGAAGTCGTCGATTATCTGTTCGTATGCCGCACGTGTATGGGTGGTATCCAGGTCCATGCGTGCCAGTCGGGCTTCAGGGAAGAGTCTTGCTATCTGCTCCTCTATCTTCTCAGTTCCGAATCCCACGGCACGCAGTTCACGTTCTTCACAAGCCGGACATTTCTCTGGCAGGTGATACGTATATCCGCAGTAATGACAGGTCAGTATGTTCATGTTGCGGTGATAGGTGAGCGACACGTCGCAGTTGCGGCATTTCGGCACCCATCCGCAGGTCTTACACTCAATCATGGGTGCGAAACCACGGCGGTTCTGAAACAGTATCACCTGCTTGTCGGCCGCCAGCGCCTGCCGTATGCTACTGAGCAGCGTGGGTGAGAAGGGACCGTTCATCAGTTTCCTCTTCTGCAAGTCGCGTATATCCACCACCGTGATTTTGGGCATTGCTATATCACTGAATCGAGTAGTCAGCGACACATAGCCATATTTGCCATGCTGTGCATTATACAGACTCTCCATAGACGGCGTGGCCGATCCGAGTACAGTCTTGGCACCACACATACGTGCCAGCATGAGGGCTACCGAACGGGCATGGTAGCGAGGAGCCGGGTCCAGCTGTTTAAACGAAGTCTCGTGCTCCTCATCTATGATTACCAGTCCCAGTCGCTGGAAGGGCAGGAATACGGCACTTCGGGCACCGAGAATGATATCGTATGGTGCCGCAGAGAGTTGCTTGTTCCAAATCTCCACGCGTTCAGCGTCATTGTATTTTGAATGATATATGCCAATCCTGCTGCCGAAGACCGTCTGCAGGCGTTGACGCATCTGCACGGTGAGGGCTATCTCTGGCAGCAGATATAGCACCTGCTGGCGGGCATCAAGGGCCTTCTGCATGAGATGTACATATATCTCAGTCTTTCCGCTTGATGTGACACCATGCAAGAGCACCACATCGTTGGCAAGGTGTTTGAACACAATCTTGTTGTATGCCTCCTGCTGTGCCGTGGACAGTTGTTTTATCAGTTCAGGATGCGGCTCATCTCCCTCGTTGATCCGTTTCACCTCGCGTTCGTATGCCATGAGCAGTCCACGGTCTATGAGTGCCTTTACTTGTGCGGTAGATACGCGGCTCTCATTGACAAGCACCTCGCGCGACACGTCCACAGGAGTTGTCGCTGCTGTGCTGCCTTCGAGAGTATCCCAATGGCTGAGTGAGAGGAAAGCAATGAAAGCCTTATGTTGTGCGTATGCCCTGCGCATGCCGTCGAGGGCGCGGTGCAGCGCCTGTTCCTCTCTGTACTCTGCCGCAAGTGTGAGATAGGTCTCGGTACGTGGTCTGTACCCGTCCTCGTTCTTCAGTCCCACGGGCAGGGCGGCACCATACACATCGCCAATGGCGGCCATGTAGTACTGCGCTATCCATCGCCACAACTGCCATTGCAGAGGCAGCACCACGGGTTTGTCATCGACGACGGCAAGTATGTCCTTAGCTTCAAAATCGGGGGTATCGTCGTGCACTCGCACTACAAGGGCGAGGTAAGTCTTGCTATGACCGAAGGACACACTGACCCTCATGCCTTCGGTCAGTGAGGCCTGCATCGTTTCCGGCACCCTGTAAGTGAAAGTGGTATCGAGGGGCAAGGGCAACACCACATCTGCATAGTGATGAGCCATTACCTTCAGAAATAAATAGTCAAACCCACATGCCAGGCATGTGCACGTATGTCGGCATGCTTCACACCGTCCATCACATCCTTCCACGTCACCTCGCCAGTCTTACCTA
The DNA here is from genome assembly GCA_900313805.1 of uncultured Prevotella sp. GTDB lineage: Bacteria > Bacteroidota > Bacteroidia > Bacteroidales > Bacteroidaceae > Prevotella. The sequence goes on from OMSQ01000048.1 coordinate 3,736, forward strand.
TCACCAAGTTGTAGGCAGCATTGATTTCGGCATTGCCGCCTATGGCTATGCCCATGCCAAGATTGGCACTGAGACTGCTATCGCGCCATTTCCATGACTGGTAGTTTTCGCGAAAGGTCTTATCCTTAGACACGTTGAAAGCCATCTGCGGACCAGCAAACAAGAAAACGTCGAACAACCTGCCCAAGCCGAAGGAATAGCGCACGTTGAGCGGTACGAGCACACTGCGCACACGCACGTTCTCATCATCTATCTCCACATCACGCTGATCATATAGTGCCGAGAGGTCAACAGACAGTCCTGTACCTCGGAACGGCACTCGCAGTGTTGGGCCCACATAGAATCCCGCGCGGTTGTCGGCATCAAGAACATGCGAACTGAAATGCATGTTGCTGATGTTGGCACCTCCCTGCAGTCCCAAGCGCAACTGAGCGCTTGCGGTACCTATCACGGTGCATAGGAATGACAGAATGAAGAGAGTGCGACGCATGGGATGATTTGTTTAAAATGAGTATCAATGGCGCTGCCTGCGAACCGACACGCGAGCCTGTGAAGAA
>OMSQ01000162.1 GCA_900313805.1 uncultured Prevotella sp.
ACGCCACGGACAGACCGTAGGCAATATACAGCATGTGCTGCAGGGACAACGCCCTGGACAACTGACTGACCTGGGACGCCAACAGGCGGCAGATGTGAGGGAAGTGCTACGCTATACGCATGTAGACTTCTTCATCAGCAGCGACCTGCAACGTGCCATGGACACTTGTGCCATAATAGCCGAGGCACACCCGGGGGTGCCCACTGCCACCACTCCGCTGATACGTGAACGTGACTGGGGCAGCATCACAGGCACTGCATTCAGCATGCTGCCTCACACGCAATGGCCAGCCGATGTGGAGAGTATGAAGAACATGAAGAGCCGTGCCCGAATGTTTGTAGAAATGATAAGAAACGAGCACCCCAACCAGACTGTAGTGGCTGTGGCTCATGGTATAATAAATAAGGTGATAGAAGCTTTTCTCACCAACCGCCGCATATACGATGTGGTAAAGATGAAAAACGCCGAGGTCAGAAAATTTATGCTCTGAATACTCTGAATTTTCGGAGTATTCAGAGTATTCAGAGTATTCAGAATCACACTACTTCTTTATAAACTTCCTGGTCACTGCTTGCTGCCCCATGCGGCACACGCGCAGCAGGCCGATATTCAGCGGGGTGTTCACGCTCAACTGCTGTACAGCGGTCTTTGCAGCCACCGTTGCCATCTTCTTGCCGTCGTAGTCGTACACTTCCACACTTTCTATGTCGGGGTGTGTGCTGTGTGCAGTCAGAGTCTGTCCCTCGGTGGTGATGTATATGCCGTTGGTGCTCTTGCTGTTATTCAGCAGTTCCTTGCCAATGCCTGTCATGCTGCTGTCCATCAGATAGAAGCGGTTCACGCAGGTGCCGCTCACACTGATGTCATTCTTCTCATCCAGTCGGTAGGTGCGACCTGTCTCCTGGTCGTAGAGCATATAGCGGCTCATGTCGAAGTCACCCTGTGCTGTGAAGTTGAGTGTGGCTTCTCCCTCTGTGCCCAGATAGATGCCTAAGGGTATGAGTATCTCGCTGCCGTTGATGCTGCGTATGTCGGTGGCATTGTTGTCCTTCAGTGTGAATACTGCAAGGCGGGGCAGTACCTCGTCGTCGAAGAGGGTGGAGGCCTCTACTGCCTCCTCGCTCTCCACGAGAAGGGTGCTGGCTGTTATCTTGCCATTCTTAGCTATTATGCTGAGGGCGGGCAGTTCTGCCGGTGCGCTGTTGGCTCCCTGAGTATTGTCAGCACCTTGAGTTTCGCGCTCGAACATGTCGGCAGTCACCTGCACGGTGAGCGATGTGCCTGCAGTCTTTGCCGTCACGAAGAATGCCTCCATGGGTTCGATGGTCTTGAACGAGGCATCAGTGCTGGTGTACTGGTCTTCCACAATCGTTGCAGTAGTGGCGTTATTGCCGTTGTACACCTTCACGTCTTCAATATTCGCGCTGTTCGCACGCAGGAACTTCTCCACATCTATATGACTCATGAATGGGTTGCTGATGAGGAATGTGGTGGCGCTGCCTGTTGTTGTAGAGGTGATGTTGAAAGCTGAATTAAACATTCCATTGAAGAGCTGACGGTCGTTCTCAGCCTTGTATGTGTAGTTCGTGGGTTCAACACCCTCTTCGTATGCCAGACGGTATGCCTTCTCTCTCGATGAGATGCTCTCACTCATATCGGTGGCCTGGCGTGTCACCTCATTGAAATAGTAGTAAGCTGTATGCTCTTTCGGGAAGCGGAAGGTGAAGTTCTCTGCTGTGTTACCATCGGGATCCACACGCATCGAGAATGCTCCGCCGTTGGCATATTTGTGGTTGAGCAGGTTGAAGTGTTTGCTCCATCTTGTCTCGTTCACTATGCTTGCAATGGCGTATTCGCCGGTGCTCAATTTGTTCTGCTCGGTCTTTTCCCACAGACGTTGATATACGCGCGGTGCAAAGCGGTTGGCCTGATATGTACTGCCGGTGAGGGCAACAAACTGGTAGTTGTCGTTTGTGGTCACCGTCTCGGTGTTGGCTATGAACATGTCGCCGCTGTACACATCCTGGAGTGGGGCGGAGAGCAGGTAGTAGCGGTTGGGTTCCAATGTCACGTTCACCCATGCCTTGGTGTAGTTCAACTTGAAGAGTTTCTCCACAGCACCGCGACTTTCAAAGTATATGCGGTCGCAGCCAAATTCATCACCGTTCACCACATTGTCATCGAGCGAGGGGTAAGCACGCGCATCAGAGGGTATCACCACATCGGTGCAGAGGTATGGCGAACCATTTGTCCAGTTCTCCCAGCGGTTCCAGTCTTTGTCTGTTGTAGTTTTGCGCCAGGTGGTCTTTGTGGGGTGAACCATGTATTCGTATGTAGTTATGAGGTTCTGGCTGCCGTCGTAGAATAAGGCATTGTATCGCCCGGCATTTACTGTGGGGACGGTTACTGATATGTTACCGTTTTGATCGCTCGTCACCGCCTGCATGTTATAGTTCTGGTCGGGCAGTGATATGAAGTAGTTAGTGCCAGTGGTGCCTTTGCCTGTCAGGGTGAGGTTCTCATCTACACAAACTTTGTTCACAGCGATATTAGTAACCGATGCATTATGACAACTGGAATTATCGCGCACGTCGGCCACACCGTCGTGGTCTATGTCGTTGCGCAGCAGTATGCCGTATATCTTTATCGTCCTGTTTAATGCCAGTCCTTGTCCTGCTGTGATGTGTATCTCATCATAGTCGCTGCTTGGTTGGATGAGCAGCACGGTCTTGCCGCTGCCCTGTATCACGTTGGCGCCTATCACACCCCAGTTGGTCGATTCCTCGCCTGTCTCCACTCCGGCGCAGAAGGTGCCTATCTTCATCACGTTGCCCACGTTGGCATTCAGTGCCACTATGTCGTTGTTCACTACCACGCCCACCTGGTGGCGGAAGTCGATGGTACGACCCAGTTTCACTATTATCTCTGTAGAGCCTGATTCCACAGTCTTCTGCATCAGAGCGTAGGTTTCCAGTTCATCGTCTATGTCGATGATGTTGCTCAGATTGTTGGTCACTCCTCCCACTGAAGCCACATTCACTTGGTTGCCGATGTTTACTGTGGCTCCCATGTTGTCGTAGTTAACTACGTAGGCACCGTCGCGTATCACATTGTTGGCAGGGACTGTGGGGTCATCCCAGAAAGCATAGTAGAATTTTATGTCGTTGGTAGTAAGACTGAGCGTACCAATCTTCCACAACTGTATCTCGTTGATTTTTACCGGTTGTCCGTTACCATTTACCTTAGGTACGGTGATAGCGAGACGCAACTTGTTAGACTTATCGTTGGTACCAATGATGTTGGCTCCAAGCACTCCTGCATCCTCTACTATATGCTCATACACCTTGTTGCCATACTCATCATAGCAGCGTATCTGGAAAGCATCGAGCAGGCTCACGCCCAGTACAGTCTGCTGCATCTCTATTACGAAGCCTACGTGTATGCTTTCCTTGGCATCGGCTTTAGTACCGTCGTAAATCAGTATGCTGCCATCTATTTTTTTATTCTGCTTCACGCCTATGAGTACGCCGTTGTCGCCAATGAACTGTAGTCCACCGTAATATTCGGCATAGTCATCCAAATCGCTGTTTATTACATTATCGGGATTTATCATATCGCTTATGGAGAGAACATTGGCACTCGTCTCTCCGTGGCGGTCGTCACTTAAGGCATATACGCGGTCGTTGCTGTCCACATTGTACAGCGCATGTTCTGCCAAGGGCTGCTGTTCCCAAGAACTGGTGCCGTGGCTTATTGTCACAATGTCATAGCATCCGTCCTCTGCCGTGGCTCTGAACTTATACACACCCGGTTTGTTCATACCAGTTACATAACCGTCGGCTGTCACCGTGCAAGCTCCATTATTCCTCTCAGGCTGACTTTCTACCGACCAGGTAACAGGTATGTCAGGATTTGACCTCAACTGATAGGTGCTTTGTGTGTCGCAAAGGTTGGTATTGGCACTCGGATTGATAGGACAGTCGTGGTCGATGACGGGCTTCTGGCGCACGAATCCGTAGTACACACCGAAACCGCTGCCCAGATTGAGAACACCAAGTGCGGTATAGAAGGAAATCTCTGCTCCGCTGAAATCATGCTCTGCCACGATGTATGCCGTCTGGTCGCCACCCGATGCTACTGACAGCGCCAGCGCATCAGCAGAGATGGTTGTGGTCTGCACATCATTGCCATTGTGGTCGTAAAGTTTTATATCTACCCATACGCCAAGGTTAAGCACATCTGCCACTTTTACGAAGTTGTATTTGAAGCCTACTTGGTCGCCCTCATGAAAGAGTTCGCTCACCGATTGGTCACTGTTTTGCACGTTTATACGCACTCGTCCTTTGAAGGCTACGCTTGCTAATTGTACTGCCGACACCAATGGTACGGTATTGGTCAGGTCATCGTCTATGGCTCGTGCACGATAACTCTCTACCACGGGCATAGGTATGCCGCCCACGACGGGTGAGGGCATCCATGCCTCGCAACTCACGTTCATCTGTGCATGACCAGTTTCGGTGCAGTAGTTGCTTATGCCGTTGGTGGTCATGTATATGTCGCGGGCTTCACCTACAAAAGCATACTTTATCTTAACTACAGAACCCACACTGGCATCTACAACTCCTACCTGTACCAGTGCCACCTCGTCAAATTTCTTAGAACTCTTGGCAGTCAGGTTCACGCATGCCTGGTCGCTGCCAGGAATGCCGATAAGGGTGAGTTTCACACCGCTGGCATTGCTCCCTTCTGCCACCTGTTGGTCGTCCACGCGTTTGCCGTCGCAGTAGAACCACAGATGATAGGTCTTCACCAGGTCGAGCGAGAGTACGCTGGAACCGCTCGATGCTACCAGACAGAAACCGGCGGTAGTGCCTGCTGCGTAGTAGTACTTCATATCGCGAACACTAACAGTGGGACTGGTAGCTACATTGGCGCTTACCACCTGAGGAAATGTGGCATCGTCGCTCAGGTCTTCGTTGGTCAGGTTCTCCAGTCCTGATGTGCCTGTGCCCACTGCCACCACGTTGATAACGCGGTTCACTGCACAGTGGCGACCCACCAAGGCACGGCGGTAACCAAGATAGTTGGCGCCAGTGGGGTCAGTTTCCTGCAGGGTGGGGGCGTTCTGCTTGGTGCGTGCCATGGCTGCACTCTCTGCATCGTTTACATCGTCGCCTGAAGTAGGAGTGGTGTCATCGGCAAATACCGACATAGGCAGGACCACTGCCATGAGTATGAGCAGCAGACGGTATGTTGTATCTTTAAAAAGTTTTTTCATGTTGTATGTATATATGTGTTCGGTTGTTTATTGCTCAAAACTCCAGAGGTTGAAACTCTTGATGTCGTTGTCCTCGTCTTCATCGAAATCGTAGCTGTTGGCAGTTTGGGGAGCACGCTCATCGTCGTCCTCATTTGTTTTTATCGGCGAACCAGCCAAAAGTCTATTTGCTGCTGTCTGGTGAATCTCTGTTATCGGTACGATATATTTTTTCTTTTCCATTTCTATCGGTTGCCGTTTATTTTATAAATACTTTCTTGCCATCGATGATATACAATCCTCTGGGCAGTGTGCCGTTCATGCGCTGACCCTGTATGTTGTATATCACAGGTTTATGGGCAGATGTATTGGCGTTCTCCTGTACACCTTCTATCTCTGTAGGCCTACTGAAAAGGAGCTGGAATTGTGTGATATTTGACTGTCCGCTTACTGCTGTTGCGGTTTGTGCATCGATGTAAGCACGGTTTGGTAACAGGTAATCGGCTGCAGGGTGTAGCAGTCGGAGATATCCGTTGAAATTTTTTGACAGAATCCAGTAGTCACGCCATGTGGTGGCTATGTAGTTGGGGTTGCCATCTATTACATCACCGCTCTCTATGTTGCCCTTCCATACATTGTTGAGAAACTCTGTTGGCTGAGAGGTTGTCATTCCACTGCCTGCTGCCCATACGTTGAGTATCAACTTAGTGTAGCTCTCGCCGTTGTTCTTTGTGCTGCGTATAAACACAGCGTTTTCTGCAGGTACGTCGTTGACTTCGGTCATGTTTATTTTGCCACCTTTTTTGCCGCTGCTATAGGTGTATGTATCTTCCCACTGTCCCACGAAGATATTTACTTCTTGACCATCCGGATTCTGATTGCTCAGTGTCACATCGAAAGGATAGTAGAATGTGGTCCAGTCATACAGTTCGTTGTGGCCTGTATCTCCATCTTCCCTTACCAGGTCGCGTAACAGCATGGGCAGTTCCAGTGTGGGTGCTGCTATGATGCTCCAAGCTGAATGGCTGTCGGCGGCTGCTACTTTGTTGCTCGACCATGTCAGTCCGCCGTGGTAGCCAGCGCTCTGTCCGTCTATATACAGGCATCCATTAGCCACATCGCTACCGCTGCCGTTGGTGCTGCCATAAACATTCATTGCCCACTGGCCGTCAACCAGTTTGGTGAGATAGAACTTCACTGCGTCGTTACGGCTGTCGGTGGTCTTGAGGAACGAGCGGCTGTCTTCATTAACCACATCGCTTACACCCTTTATGTACATTCCGGTATTGGCATTGCGCAGGGCATAGATGTTATGCTCTGGCGATATCAGACCGGTTGCGTTCTCATCATTCACGCTGCCGCGACCTATGAGCACAAACTCCCACAGGGCAGAGGCGTGACTCATGTCGCACTCTGCGGCATAGAAGGGCACATCCTTGGCTGAGTACATTAGTGTGGCTTCCTGCAAGTTTTTGTCGTATTCAAAGACTTTACCATCGGCTGACACACTCTCTATGCGGTATGTAAAGTGCATCTTGTCCACATCTTCTAACCAGCCGCCGCCGTTGAAGCGGTCCTCATCGTAAGCTGACACGCTGCGTGTCATGTTCTGTATGCGGAAGTAGCGCACGTTGGCAGGGCTGTCATCCACAGGGATAAGGGCATCCTCGCTCTCCACCACAGGATATGCGGTGTGCTCTTCACCTTCCGTAGTGTATGTCATCACACCATTGGCATCTTTAGTTACGGGTATCAGTTCCCAGTCAGAGGTTATACCGCCCGATGTGGTGCGGTAAATGTAATGATCAGTGGTGTGCATGGACAGCGAGTAGGTGGTTGTAGTTGGTATAACTGTACCTGTTGTTTCGCTATATTGCAACTTCAGGTAGCGTGGGTCGCCGTCGCTCGACCTTCCAACAGTGGGGTTGAAAGCCTGACTGTGGGCAGGGTCTAAGTCCCACGGCTGTTCCTGTCCTGTTGTCAGACGAATGGATGTACCGTTTGCTGGGTCATCTTTGCTTACTATAAACCATGTTCCGCCTTCATTCTTTATCCTCCAAACCGAATATTGAGTAGGTGTAGACACACCGGTCAGTGCAGTGCCGTTAGTATTCATATACAGACCTGTACGGCGGTTGCGCAGCAGGTACGAACCCTCTGTCAGTGTGGGGGTAGAGGTGTTGCTCTTGAAAGTATTGATGGCAGTGATGAGAGTCTTGAAACTCGCACCACTGGTCCTGTCAGCACTCTCGTATGAAGTGGTGTTCATACCTATGGCAGCAGCCAAATTGAGCAAGTCCTGATAGCTGTAGAATGCATATTTGTAGTAGTCCTGGTTTTCAAGATTGCCCAATTTGATGAAATAGTTGTCTTCGCCTATAAGCGCCACCTTGTCATAATACCAGCAGTTTGTAGTGCCGGTCGTAGGTTGTCCTGCTGTATGTGATATCACGCAACCAGCATTGTCATACGGGCTTTTGTGCACATACCAGATAGTGTTAGCTTCTGGCTGTTCAAAGAAGGCGAGGTTGCTATTGTACTGTCTGTCATAACTTAGACAAGGACCCTCGAAGGTGTTTGTGACATAAGCGTGTGTTTCGTCTATTGCACCTTTTGATACGAAGTTGACTCCGTCTTGTGCTCTTGTGGAACTGTTTGCAGATGTAAAATACCATAATGAGGCATCGTTCATGTCGCTTAGGTTGCGCAGACGGGGACGATTCCTGTCGTGTCCTTCATATCTGAGGTACGTGCCAAAACTTACGTTCATAATAACGTAATACGTCGGTGATTCGGCTGTGGACAGAGTAGGGGGATCTGCCACGCCAGCATAAATGCTGAGATTGTTACCAAATCCAATAATGGATAAAAAGGTAACTATCAGCCATCTGTAAAGATGCTTTATCATGTCTTAATATTAAATTATGTTTTATGAGGCAGTCAGAATGCCGTTTTATGTTTTATTTTAGTTTTTGGAATATAATAATTTTATGTCGTCATGTTATTCTGATCACGTTCAGTAACCTGTGCTGTCCTGTATAGTTTCAGCAGTTTTGCGATGCAAAGTTATACATTTCGTTTACATAAATTGCCCCCCCCCCCTCGTTTAATAATTATTATTTAAAAAAAGCAAATATTTAACAAATGTTAACGAAAAACATAACAAAAATATGTATGCTATTCTTCTTTCCAAAAATGAGTGATTTAAAACTATTTTCCATGTCTGTGATACGGAAATGAATGTATGAGTTTGCACACGGCAGGAATGCCGTACCGCGAGGTGGAGAGAAGGTCAAAAATATCAGGATGATGGGAGGTTGAGGAGCTGATTGCTTTTGCCACATCGGGCCGATTCTAAAGATGTCGGTAGTATGAAATCTTGTTTTCTATGCAGCATGCTAACATGCGAGTCGCATCACTTTCTTTCTGTGCGTGTGATAATGCTGAGAAAGATTTTAGCAATAAAAAAGAGAGAGCAGACCCGCTGTCCGCTCTCTCAATGTAAAGAAGGAATTACAGATTCAAATTTACTAATAACTGTTATCCCTGAAGCAACCTTTTGTTTTGAAAATCAATCGAGTCTTATAGTGAGTTAATTAGCGATGTCCATGTCCGCCGCCATGTCCGCCGCCGTGTCCGCCGCCGAAGCTGCGTGAGCCGCCGCCACCGTGTCCGCCACCGAAGCTACCGCCACCGAAGCTACCGCCACTGCGTGAGCCACCTCCGAAGCTGCCGCCACCGTGTGAGCCGCCGAAGCTGCGTGAGCCTCCTTCGAAGCTGCGTGAGCCTCCTCCGAAGCTGCCACTACTGTGTGAGCCTCCGTAGCTGCGGGTGCTTCCTCCGAAACTGCTGCTGCCGCTGTGTGAGCCTCCGAAGCTGCGCGATCCGCTGCCGTAGCTGCTGCTACTGCTATGAGGGCTGAAAGTGCCGCTGGGGCGTGAACCGCTGTAGCTGCCTCCGAATGAACCGCCGCTGCGAGTTGTGGGTGTGGTGCGTGTGCTGCTCTCACGTGAGCTGTGTCCACCGAAGCTGCGGGTGCTGCCGCCACCATTGTATCCTCCGCCGCGATTGCCGCCGTCACGATTGCCGCCGACGTTGTATCCGCCTCCGCGGTTGCCGTCACCGTGGTTGAAGCCACCTCCGCGATTGCCGCCGCCATTGTATCCTCCGCCGCGATTGCCGCCACCGTGGTTGAAGCCACCTCCGCGATTTCCACCGTTGTTATGGTCGAAACTACGTCCGGGATTACCGCCACGTCCGCCGTTGTATCCGCCACGTCCGCCGTTGTATCCGCCACGTCCACCGTTGTATCCGCCACGTCCGCCGCGGTCATAGTGGGTGCGCATGCCTACGTGATGATCTCTGCCTCCGTGAGGAGCGAAACTGCGACCGTGATACCAGCTGCGTCCGCCATTGTGGTGCCATCCGTGACCTCCACGATACACGTGATAGAAGTGAGGACGACCGAAGTAGAAGTAGTCACGATAGGGATAGCGTGAGTAGATGCTGAAGTGCCAGTAGCCGCCATACCAGGACAGAGGACGATAGAAGTAATTGGCTGCACAGAATGCGCGGTATTGCCAGTCGAGCAGCACGTAACTCAGGTCCAGATTGCGATGACGCCAGTAGTCACCAAACAGGTCGTACTCGTTGTTCACACTCATCAAGTAGTCGAGGTTGATCTCATATACAGCCTCGTACTGCTCTTCGGTGAGGTTCAGCTCGTATGCCATCTTGTCGGCCAGGAACAGTGCCTGCTGGCGAGCCTGCTCGTAACCCATGGCATTGGCAGATACTGTGAATGTCATCAGCACTGCGAAGACTAACATAATCTTTTTCATAGTCGTATGGTTTTTTATTGTTTGAATACTTGTTGTTACTGTTTCACGTTGCAAAGAAACAAATAAAAATACAGCCTTGAAAAGGATTTTCCCTAAACGCATGGGGGAAAATCCCTACAGTTGTTTTTTCTTTATGCAAAGCCTCAATGCAATATTCCACACAGAGCAGCGTTAGTAATATGTAGTAATACGGACTGATGAGAAAATACATATATACTATATTGATGGCTGCGCTATGTGCTCCGGTTATGGCGCAGCAGGACAATGACGATGACACTCCGTTGCATCCTTTCGACGGGGTGGAGTACAAGGTCGAGGCTCAGGCCTCGGTGAGCAAGGGTCAGACACCCCTCTGGCTCAATGCCAATAAGTACGGCTTGTCGTCGCTCGACAAGACCAATGGTTACTTTCGCGCTGCCGTGGAGCGCCCGCTGAGTCATGACGATGAACGCAAATGGGGCGTGGGCTATGCCCTGGACGTGGCGGTGCCGGTGCACTACTCCTCCAAGGCCATCATTCAACAGGCTTATGTGGAGGGGCGCTGGCTGAAGGGCGCCCTCACCGTGGGCAGCAAGGAATGGCCCATGGAACTGAAGAACCCCACGCTGAGCACGGGTTCGCAGACCCTGGGAATAAACGCCAGACCAGTGCCGCAGGTGCGACTGGCACTGCGCGACTACTGGAGCATACCGGGTACAAGAGGATGGCTCAGACTGAAAGGACACATCGCATACGGCAAGATGACCGATACCAACTGGCAGCATACCTTCACCAATAAAGAGCAGAGCTTCTCCGACGGACAACTATACCATTCCAAGGCGGGATACCTGAAAATAGGCAATGAAGACAGGTTCATGCCCTTCTCGGTGGAGTTGGGAGTGGAGATGGCCACCATCTTCGGAGGTACATCCTACGTGCGCCAGGCCGACGGCTCTATGCAGGTGTATGAGGGAGAGAGAGGACTCAAGGCCTTCTGGCATGCATTCAAACCCGGCGGTGGAGACCCCGATGAGGGTATCTACTCCAATGTGGCAGGTAACACGGTAGGCAGCTGGGTGGCACGTGTCAACTGGGACGATGACAGTTGGCGGCTCAGTGCCTACGCCGACAAGTTCTTCGAAGACCACTCTTCCATGCTGCAACTCGACTACGACGGCTATGGTGAGGGTGAAGAATGGAACGTCAACAAAAAGCGCCGTTATCTGGTGTACGACTTCAAAGACTGGCTCCTCGGTCTGGAACTGGCTTTCAAATACCAGCGACCTATACAGCATGTGGTGTTTGAATACATCTATACAAAGTACCAGAGCGGTCCCATATACCATGACCACACTCAGGGCATGAGCGACCATATCGGAGGCAACGACAATTTCTACAATCACTACATCGGCACAGGATGGCAGCACTGGGGACAAGTGATAGGCAACCCCCTATACCTCTCGCCCATATACAATGACGATGGCACCATCGAGGTGAAGAACAACCGCTTCCTCGCTTTCCACCTGGGTGTGGACGGCGCACTCAATGACAATCTCTCATATAGAGCCAAGGTGACTTATCAGGACGGACTGGGCACGTACGCCACCCCCTTCCACAAAAAGCGGCACAATGTGAGCACTCTGGCCGAACTGCAGTACCAGTGGCATGAGGGATGGCTCAAGGGATGGCAGGTGAGAGGCTCGTACGGCATGGACCTGGGCAGCATCATCGACCATAACTACGGCTTCCAACTCACGATATCGAAGACAGGACTGCTGTCAAAACATTAACTCTCAACCAATTCACGACCATCATGAGATATATCACATACATATTACTGACGGCTTTTGTCTCGCTCCTCATGGCTTCATGCGAATTGGAGGCCTCGTCGCACGGCAACCTCTACGGATTCTGGCATTTAGAGACGATAGAAACCATCGAAAGTGGCTCGACAAAGGACATGCGCGATGAACTGAAATTCTGGTCCGTACAGTCGAAACTCATTGAACTATCCGACCATGACGGCGTTCACAATTCTGTGCTCTACCACTTCCAGCGCGAGGGCGACTCCCTTTTCCTCTTCGACCCGCACTTCAACCTGCGCGAAGAAAGCGACCCCGTGGTAGACGAACTCTATCGCGTGCAACCCTACGGACTCGCAAAACTGCTGCCACGACTGCGCATAGACCACCTCACCAGTGGAGAACTCACGGTGAGTGGAGATGGACAGAGACTGAAATTCACAAAATTCTAAATACTAAACACCTACTTTCACAACCATGAACAGACGCATGACATACATCTGCCTGCTCGCGGCAGCAATGCTTTTCTCCGCTGTCGCAATACAGGCTCAACAG
>OMSQ01000122.1 GCA_900313805.1 uncultured Prevotella sp.
AATGATATACGTTTTATTGTCTTTTGTATGTAAATTTATAGGTTTTTGCTGCAAATTTATGTACTTTTGCAGCAGAATTGTTTTGAAAATGGACTTTTTAAATAATTTCTTCTCCGACTTGAGTGGCCTGCTCTGGGGCTGGCCGATGATTATACTGCTGCTGGGCACTCACGTGTTCCTCACCATCCGACTGCGCTTCCCACAGCGCAAGATGTTCACCGCCATCCGACTGAGCGTGAAAAAGGACAAAGGGGCAGAGGGCGACGTGTCGCAGTTCGCCGCACTTGCCACAGCCCTGGCGGCCACCATCGGCACAGGCAATATCGTGGGAGTAGCCACGGCGGTGTCGCTGGGCGGACCAGGTGCCGTGCTCTGGTGCTGGCTCACAGGCGTGTTCGGCATCTCCACGAAATATGCTGAGGGACTGCTCTCCATCAAGTACAGGGTGAAGACGGCCGACGGACGTATGCTCGGAGGACCTATGTATGCGCTGGAACGTGGACTGGGATGGAAATGGCTGGCTGTGCTCTTCGCCATATTCACAGCCATCGCAGCCTTCGGCATCGGCAACACGGTGCAGGCCAATGCCATAGCAACCATGGCTAATGAGAGCTTCTCTGTCAGTCCGTATCTCACAGGACTGGTGATATGCGCCCTCACGGCTGCCGTGGTGCTCGGAGGGGTGAAGAGCATAGCAAAGGTGTGCAGCAGACTGGTGCCCTTCATGGCTCTCTTCTATGTGCTCGGATGTATCTATATCCTCGTGCTCAACAGCCACTACGTGTGGCCGGCAATGAAACTGATAGCCGAGTCGGCCTTCAACCCCTCGGCGGCAGGGGGAGGACTGGCTGGAGCATCGGTGATGATTGCCGCACGCTTCGGAATAGCACGAGGACTGTTCTCAAACGAGTCGGGCATGGGTAGCGCACCTATCGTCGCTGCTGCAGCACAGACGCGCAACCCCGTACGTCAGGCGCTGGTGTCAAGCACCGGCACCTTCTGGGATACGGTGGTCATCTGCGCTCTCACAGGACTGGTCATCGTGAGCAGCATCCTCGCACACCCCGACATCAGCTATGAAAACGGAGCCACACTCACCAAGGCGGCTTTCAGCAAGATACCATACATAGGCACACCGCTGCTCAGTTTCGGACTGCTCACCTTCGCCTTCAGCACTATCCTCGGATGGTGCTACTATGGGGAAAGGGCAGTGGAATACCTGAAAGGCAGACGATGGATGCTGGCGTACCGAGTGGTGTATATCGTGGCGGTGTTCATCGGTAGCGTGATGAACCTCACCGTGGTGTGGAACATGGCCGACTGCATGAACGCTCTCATGGCTGTGCCCAACCTCATCTCACTGCTGCTGCTGAGCGGCGTGCTGGTGAAAGAGACACGACGATACCTCTGGGAAGGACGACTGGAGGATAATGAAGCAGATATCTGATTTATGACAAGTAAATCAGTACTTTAACAAAATAATATAAGTCTATTTTTTGTTTTTCATTTCATTATACTTAACTTTGCAAACGAATTCGGAAGTGAGATTCGTAATCTTTTTATATCGATAAGACAGATGCAACTGTTTAGTGTATACTATTATTTTCTTAGTGCTGATTATTTGAACTCATGCCGGCTTTTGGTTAAAACCCGCATGACAAACCTCTTTTACAACATACGACTGGCCAAAAGCCTGGCCATGTCGAATGGAATACAGTATATTCATACCGTGAAAACCTTTCACCGCTGTGCATAAACATGAATAAAACAATCATAAAAATTAATAATCAAATGAAACTAAACGCTTCTATCAGCTTTGTTGGTGTGATCTCTATGGCTTTTGCCCTCGCATCATGCGGCATAGACATGCCTAAGGAAACTCCATCGTCGTTCGAGACGATGATCGTAAAGAAGTCTGACGTGGAACAACCCGTGAAATTCAGCGCCAAAATGAAAGGACAGTCCGACGTGACTATCTCTCCTCAAGTGAGCGGACAGCTGGTTAAGGTCTGTGTCACTGAAGGACAGCGAGTGTCACAGGGCACTACTCTCTTTGTTATCGACTCACGTAATGCCCAGCATGAGGTGGAGGCTGCACAAGCCAACATGACGGCTGCACAAGCCAACCTCCAGGCTGCTATAGCACAGGCAAACAGTGCCAAACTGGAGTACGAGAGTAACAAAAACCTCTATGACAAGAAGATTGTGAGCAATTACATGCTCGAAAATTCTATGAATAACTACCGACAGGCTGAGGCCGCCATCAGTCAGGCACGCGCTGCTGTCACACAGGCTCAGGCTTCTGTCAACAGAGCCAAGGTGAACCTGGGATACTGCACAATAAAGGCTCCTGTGTCGGGAGTCATCGGAGAAATACCGGTTCGTACCGGCGACCAGGTGAGTCCGGCTACTAACCTCACTATTCTCAGTGGAAATACTGTCATGAACGCAGAATTCTCTGTCACTGAGGCTGTCGTTGAGAGTCAGGTGTCGGAAGGATATACTAAGGAAGACAAAGAAAAAGTGATGGCTTCTCTGCCTCCTGTGACCTTCATCATGAAAAACGGTACGGAATATCCTCACAAAGGACGTATCACAAGTCTCACCGGTGTGGTAGACCAGGTGACTGGTTCGCTGGGTGCCAAGGCGGAATTCCCCAACCCAGACGGACACCTCTACTCTGGCATACAGGGCACTGTGGTGCTGCCAGTCCTCATACAGGATGCTATAGTGATACCCCAGACTGCTGTGGTAAAACTGCAGGATAAGAGCATGGTGTACAAGGTGAAGGCCGATAGTACTGCTACTGCTGTGGCTGTAAAGACGGAGTCTATAGGCGACGCTAAAAACATCGTGGTGATTGATGGACTCAACGTGGGCGACAAGATCATCACTGTGGGAGCAAACAATGTGCAGGAAGGACAGAAGGTGCTCTTCCCCAAAGAAGAGGAGAACGACAAATAAGTACGCTCGATGAAAAACAATATTTTCATTAACCGATATGTGATGGCGTGTGCCATCAGTATCGTCATATCACTGGTTGGCTTCATCTCTATGAACAGCCTCCCAGTGGAACAGTATCCCAGTATCGCACCGCCAACAGTACGCGTATCTACTTCTTACACCGGTGCAGATGCCAATACAATTATGAAATCGGTGGTGCAGCCGCTCGAAGAGGCTATCAACGGCGTGCCCGACATGACTTATATCAAAAGCTCTGCCAGTTCCTCTGGCGACGTGTCTATAGAGGTCTACTTCGAACAGGGTACCGACCCGGATATCGCTGCAGTAAACGTGCAGAACCGTGTCACCCGTGCTACAGCACTGCTGCCGGCCGACGTTAATCAGGTGGGCGTTCAGGTGTTCAAGATGCAGAACAATATCCTGCAGATCGGAGCTCTCAGAAGTGCCGACGGTAAGTATGACGATGACTTCATTGCCAACTATATCGATATCAACCTGAAACCACGCCTCATGCGTATCACTGGTGTGGGTGATGTGATGTCGCTGGGTAACACTTACGCACTGCGTATCTGGATGAAACCGGATGTGATGGCACAATACGGACTGGAACCGAACGACGTGTTTGCCGCTATCGGTGGACAGAGCTTCGTG
Organism: uncultured Prevotella sp.; assembly: GCA_900313805.1. GTDB lineage: Bacteria > Bacteroidota > Bacteroidia > Bacteroidales > Bacteroidaceae > Prevotella. The sequence continues at coordinate 3,616 of OMSQ01000122.1, forward strand.
GCTTCTACTGGCTCGCTCGGTGCACAGTCGGAAAACAGCTACCAGTACACCATGGAGTATAAGGGTACGCTGAAATCCATAGAAGAGTTTAATGACATAGTGCTGCGTACTAACGACGGTGGTCACCTGCTGCATCTGAGAGATGTGGCCGACGTGGAGATTGGTGCCGTGAGTTATAGCTATATCTCTAATATCGGTGGAAAACCGGGTACTATCTTCATGGTGTTCCAGTCGCCTGGAGCCAACGCTACAGAGGTGAATGCACGCATCAATAAACTGTATGAGGACCTGAAACCCACTATGCCGGCAGGACTGGAGTTCGTGAAACTGGAAAGCTCTGACGACTTCCTGTATGCTGCTATCGACAATGTGGTGGAGACTCTCATTATTGCCATCATCCTGGTGGTGCTCGTGGTGTTCTTCTTCCTACAGAACTTCAAAGCTACAATCATACCTTCTATTTCTATTATCGTGTCGCTATTGGGCACCTTCGCCATCGTCTCGCTGGCGGGATTCTCGCTCAATATACTCACGCTGTTCGCCCTGGTGCTCGCCATCGGTACGGTGGTCGACGATGCTATCGTGGTCGTGGAGGCGGTCATGGCGAAGATGGAAGGTGGAATAAGCGATGCCAAAACTGCCACTCGTGAGGCTATGAACGATGTGTCGGTGGCTGTGGTGTCGTGTACGCTGGTATTCATGGCGGTGTTCATACCTGTGGCATTCATGCCCGGCACTTCCGGCACGTTCTTCACACAGTTTGGTGTCACTATCGCCTCGTCTGTGGGACTCTCCTGCGTGTCTGCCCTCACTCTCTGCCCGGCTCTCTGTGCCATCATGCTGAGATACTCTGACAAGAAAGAGGAACGGAAAAACATCACTTACTATACTAAGAAGGCTTATAACACTAGCTACAACGCTATATTCAAGAAGTACTCTAAGAGTGTGCAGAAATTCATCAAACGTCCTGTCCTCGCATGGGGACTGCTCGCTGCTGCCGCTCTGCTCCTGCTCTTCTTCATGAAAAACCTGCCTACCGGTCTGGTGCCTCAGGAGGACCAGGGTGTGATACTCGCTGAAATAAGAGCTCCGGAAGGTACTACTCTGCACGAAACGCGTGAGATAGTGAAGAAGGTGGAGGAGAAGGTGAAGCAGATTCCTGAGATGGAGAGCTTCGCAACGGCCTGTGGCTATGGTATGATGTCGGGAGGCGGCTCTAACTACGCCACGATGATTGTACGACTGAAACCGTGGGAGGAACGCTCGGGATTCAACCACTATATCGACCTGGTCATCGGACGTCTGTACTACGCATGCATGGACATTAAGAATGCTCAGGTACTGCCCTTCCAGCTGCCACAGGTGCCAGGATATGGCTCCAATAACGGTGTGAACCTGGTGGTACAGGACCTGAACGACGGCGATATGTCGGAGTTTGCAAAACTCACAAACAACTTCCTCGCTAAACTGGGCGAGCGTCCGGAAATAAGTATGGCGTCGACTTCTTACTCTGAGCGATTCCCGAAATTCCAGGTAGAGGTGGATGCCGCACAGTGCGACCGTGCAGGCGTGTCGCCAGCAGCCGTGCTGCAGGCTCTCGGAGCATACTGCGGTGGTTCGTATGTGGGCAACTTCAACCAGTTTGGTAAGGTCTACCGCATCATGGCAAGCGCAGCACCGGATTACAGACTCGACCCCTCGTCGCTGAACAATATGTTTGTCAAACTGAGGGGCGGCAAGATGGCTCCTATGTCTGAGTTCGTCACTCTGAAGGAAATCGTCGGCTCGTCAAACCTCGAACGCTTCAACCTGTTCCAGAGCATCACCTGCTTCGTGCAGGCCGCTGGCGGATACACTGAGGGCGATGCACATAAGGCTATTGCCGAGGTGTTCAAGGAGACTATGCCAAAAGGATACAGCTATGAGTACAGCGGCATGTCGCGTGAGTTGGAAGAGACTGCCGGAAGCAATGACACGGTGTTCATCTATCTCATCTGCGTCGTGCTCATCTACCTCATCCTGGCTTCGCTCTACAATTCATGGTTCACTCCTTGGGCCGTGCTGCTGAGTGTGCCGTTCGGACTCATGGGTGCCTTCATCTTCGCATATCTCGGATCGCTGCTGCACCTGCCTGGTATGGACAATAACATCTACCTGCAGACTGGTGTCATCATGCTGATAGGACTGCTGGCTAAGACTGCAATCCTTATCACTGAGTTCGCCTCAGAACGACGCGCCCAGGGACTGAGCTTGCGTGATGCAGCCTTCGCAGCATGTAAAGAGCGTCTGCGCCCGATTCTCATGACGGTTATCACCATGATCGCAGGTATGATACCTCTTATCATTTCTGGAGGTGCTGGTGCAAACGGTAACCGTGCCCTCGCTCTCGGTGTGGTGGGAGGTATGACAGTGGGTACTATCGCACTGCTCTTCGTCGTGCCTGTATTCTTCATGATTTTCCAGAAACTGCACGAGAAGTTCCAGGGACGTGACGTGGCTGTTGAAGCCATTACTGCTGAAACTGCTGATGAAGCAGAGGAAGTGAAAGAGAAGGTGGTTTCTAAAGAAACAAAAAAATAATCATAAAAAAAGTAATGAAAAAGACTTTCTTTTTGAAGACATTTTTCCTGCTCTGCACTCTCATCTTCGGGGTCGGAAGCGTAAACGCTGAAGAGGTGACAGAAATAGATGACCTCCTCGCTCCTGGATGTTCCGTGTGGGAAGAATAAAAAACATAATTATATCCTTGCTATCATGAAGAAACTGACTAATATCATCGCTGCTTGCACCGTGGGCTTCATGCTCACGGGCTGCGGCATCTATAATCACTATGAGTCGCCACGCGAGATGATGGTGGCTGACGCCTTCGGCACTGGGGATGAGGCACAGACCGACAGCTTTACGCTGGCTCAGTTGTCTTGGCGCGAGTTTTTCACAGACCCTGTACTCTCCGAACTGATTGACAGTGTGCTGGCAAGAAATACCGACCTGCACACGGCACAGATAGCTGTGCAACAGTCGGAGGCCTCACTCAAAATGGCAAAAATGGCTTATCTGCCATCTCTCTATTTCGCTCCTCAGGGCTCAATCTCTAAGTTCGGCGACTATCCTTCGTCAAAAACTTATAACCTGCCCCTGCAACTGAACCTAGACATCGATGCTTTCGGCTCGATTACTAGCCAAAAGCACAAGACGGAGGCAGTGCTCATGCAGGCAAAAATAAGAGAGGAGGCCGTAAAAGCCAATCTCATATCCACTGTAGCACAACAGTACTACCTGCTGCAGGTGCTCGACCACCAACTGGAGATACTCTCCCAGACCGACAGCCTCTGGAACGCTTCGCTCGAGACGGAAAAGGCACTGTGGGAAAATGGTAAGATATATTCTACTGGTGTCAACCAGATGGAATCGTCGTATCTCAACGTGAAGGCACAGATCGTGGACGTGAAACGCAACATTCGTGCCGTGGAGAATGCTCTCTGCCGACTCCTTGCCTACACTCCGCAGACTATACATCGTAACCAATGGGGATTTTCTGCCCTGCCTGAACATTCCGATGAGTCTACTGGTCAGCGAATGTTTGAAGCCAAGTATCTCAAGACGGGCGTGCCGGCGCAACTCTTGCAGTATCGTCCCGACATACGACTGGCTGACTATGCCATGGCAGAGGCGTTCTATAATACCAGAGCAGCAAAGGCTGCTTTCTATCCCTCCATATCTCTGCAAGGCGTGGTAGGATGGACTAATAACGCTGGTGCTGCAGTGGTCAACCCAGGTAAGTTGCTGCTCAATGCAGTGGCATCGCTCACTCAGCCGCTTTTCGCAAGAGGCAAACTGACTGGCAACCTGAAAATAGCAAAACTCACCGAGGAAGACCTCAAGAAGAAGTATGTGCAGACGATTATCGATGCTGGTAATCAGGTGAACGAGGCTCTGGCTGACTGTCAGGCAGCTCGCGATAAAAATGCTTATTACCACCGTCAGGTGGAGGTGCTCCGCGAAGCCTATAAAGGTACGCACGAACTGATGGACAATGGTAAGGCCAACTACCTAGAGGTGCTCACAGCACAGGAGAGCCTGCTCAGCGCACAACTCTCTGAGGCCATGAACATGTACGACGGAGCAAAGGCCATCATCGCTCTCTACATCGCCCTCGGCGGAGCCACAAAGTAACTAAACTCCTCCTCTAAGAGAAGAACCTATAGAAAGACCGTCGGAATCGTGTTATTTGCGATTCCGACGGTTTTTATCGTACCACTCTCTGGCCCTCACGCAGATGTTGGCTTGCAGACATTCGCTGTATAGCCATGGCTCGCAACTGTGGATGTCGCCCACATTGAGGAAACCACGGTATGGGGCGTATTCCGAGCCACTGTATCCGCTGACTACGAGGACGTGGTGCTCAGGCGACAAGGTGACGGTGATGGTGTCGTGGAGTAGGGCAGGCGTGGCGTCTGTTCGCCAGTTGACAGGATTGATGGCCATGCAAGAGGCGGCAATGACGGGCTGGATGTACTTCACATCTTTCACTGTGTTGTAACAGATGGTGACACCCATGTCGGTCTCACCCTGAGCAGCCTTTATATGTTTGGTTTGCAATGTGTCATCCGGTGTGACCTTATAGCCTAGGACGTAAGCTGCAGCCAACTGCTTGTAAGTCTCGTCATCGATATGTTTCAGCAGTTCCACAACTGCCAGACCTCCTTGACTGAAACCTGCGATGATGAGCGGACGGGTCTTGTCACGTCGTTCTTGGAAAAGGTCGAATGCGGCGCAGACATCATCCATAGACAATCTCGTCCGGTTTCTGACGACATTGTCATCTCGTGTCATGAATGTCTCAATTGTCGCGTGACGGTAGTATGGGGCGTGGAAACGGTTGCCTGGCGACATATATGCTGCCACCTTGGAGATTTCCTTTGCCATGTGCTCCCGATGTTCGGTATTCCATACGTCGGCATAATGGCAGATGCGTCCGTCTTTTGTCTGCCAATCCTCTTCCCATGTCGAGACAACATAAAACACGTCGGC
>OMSQ01000142.1 GCA_900313805.1 uncultured Prevotella sp.
CTACAACGGCAGCAATTGGACATGGGCTTTCGCGGAGCACCAGTGGGACTACATTGGCAATGCTGCAGGCAACACCAGCGTTACTGACACAGAACCCTTCATCAACGGTACTGGCACCGTCGACCTCTTCGGATGGGTTGGTGCTTCCAGCACTTGGACTGGCGTCAACAAGTTTGGCATCACCAGTTCCAAAACCGTCAATGATATCAACGGTTACGGCACTGGTGTAGGCGAAGCCATGAAGACTGAATGGAACAGCACAAACCTCGCAATCACCAATGGCGGCACTTACAACTGGCGCACCCTGACGCCTAACGAGTGGTTATATTTGTTTGAAACGAGAAAGGTAACCGTCAACGGCGCGAGCCAGTCTTCCTGCGGTCATGGCAATGTGAATGGATTTAACGGTGTCATCATTCTTCCCGATGGATGGGACGGCAGCGTCGATACGGGCTTCATCTACGGCGAGTCCGCGTGGAGCAACGCATATACCATCGACACCACTCCTACTTGGTCTCAGATGGAAGCTGCAGGCTGCGTCTTCCTGCCTGCAGCCGGTACCCGCTACGGAGATTCGGTTCGCAACGCAGGCGAGCTCGGTTTCTACTGGTCTTCTTCTGCCGATCTGTACTTCGCGAAATTCGCGCGCGGCGTGTTCTTGGATTCGGGTCGCCTAGACATAGGCAGCAGCAATCGCTACGACGGTTTCTCCGTGCGCTTGGTTCGCTCAGCCGAGTAGGATACACTTGTACGCCTTATTAGGTAATTTGTAGTACCCTGTCTACATAATAATATCAGTGCTTCAACTCTTTCATGACGCTGAAGCACTGATTTCTTATTTCGCTCATGCCGATGTTGCAAAAAAACTTATCCGTTTAGGCGGATATGCTATCCGCCTAAACTAAGCTACGGATATGTTATCCGTTAAAAAAGGTCACGACATTATTTTGAGGATTGCAAATCCTCACCCCTAATGCGTCAGGATTACAAATCCTGACGAACCGCGTGTGAACGCCCCTCCAGGTCGGTTTTTTTGTCCTCCAGATCATCAGCGTAATCATTCTCCCCCCTCACTTCACCAAATAATAACCCAATATCACTGCAATGAGACCGAGTGCCAGGCTGGCAAGGGTGTAGAGGATGGCAGAAAGCAACGCCCCCTCGCGACCCAATAGCAGGTTCTCGTTCATAAAGGTGGAAAAGGTGGTGAAACCACCACAGAAACCTGTCACTAATACTAGTTTCGTGTTAACAGAAATCTGACCTGTAAGCGACAGGCCTGACAGTAAGCCTATCAGAAAACAACCCACTACGTTGACCGCCAACGTACCCCATGGAAAGGACAATGAGATAAACGACTGGACGGCCTTGCCCACTAAATAGCGAGCTCCTCCTCCGAAAAAACTGCCGAAGCAGACTAAAAACAATTCTTTCATGATGACAACAATGGCTCTTATCTGAACCTTTGCAAAGGTATTCAAAAATTATGATTATCATATAACTAGGATAAAGTTTTTGAAATAAACATGGGGTTTGAAAAAAAATCTGTACTTTTGCATTCGTGAAGCATAATTGAACTTAAAAGGATTGATGATGAAAGAAAAAACTGTTTTTATAACTGGTGCCAACAAGGGTATTGGATTTGGTATAGCCAAGCATCTCGGTCTGAGTGGATGGCAGGTGATAATAGGTGCACGTGACGAAGCGCGTGCAGAAAAGGCCATAGCGGAACTCCGCTCGTTGGGCATCGACGTGCCTGGATGGGTGAACATCGAACTATCAGACCTCTGCAGCATCGAAAAGGCTGCAAAGGAAATAAAAGAGCGTTATCCGCAACTGACGATGCTGGTAAATAATGCCGGCATACCGGGTGACATGAGCGTCGACAGCGTGCATACGGAAATAAGCGTAATAAAGGAAACTCTCGATGTAAACTTCATAGGCACCTTTGCCCTAACTAAAGCTCTGATACCGCAGCTCAGTCAAAACGGCGGCAGGATTGTCAATGTCACTGTGCCCTCTGAAATCAGCCCTTACTGGCATCCGCTCGCATACGTGACGAGTAAGGCTGCACAGAATGCCATGATGGGGGTGATGGCTATTGAGTTCGAACAACAACATACTCCTGTCGAGATATTCTCCGTTCACCCTGGACCCACTACTACTGACCTGAATGGCAATATGGCTCTGCCAGGGTTCCACGATATTGAGACTGTGGGCATGAAAATGGCTGAACTCATCAATGACGGACTATGCCACCAGGGGGAGTTCATCGAACTATATCCTATTGTAGAGGAAGGCTGAAAGACTCTATCCCATCACTACGTCAAGCACCATCATCAGCACAAAGCCTATTGCAAAACCGATGGTGCTCAGATTTGAATGGCGACCGACGGAGGCCTCGGGGATGAGCTCCTCTACCACGACGTAGAACATGGCGCCGGCAGCAAAGGACAGCATGTAGGGGAGAACGGGCATGAGCAATGACGACAACAACAAAACTGCCACGGCTCCAATGGGCTCGACGGCCCCACTGAGTGTGCCAATGAGGAATGAACGCCAACGACTGTTGCCTGCGGAACGCATGGGCATGGAGATGATGGCTCCCTCGGGGATGTTCTGAATGGCAATACCCAATGAGACTGCCACGGCGCTGGCTAATGAGAGATGGGCCGCACCTACGTCGGCCCCTGCAAAAACTACTCCTACTGCCATACCTTCGGGCAGATTGTGGATGGTGACGGCAAGGGCAAGCATCGCGGTCTTGGAGAGATGTGAACGCATGCCTTCTGGCTTGTCTGTACCAATATGCAGGTGGGGGGTCAGCTCATCGATTAGTAATAGAAAACCCATACCCAGAAGAAAGCCGATAGCGGCAGGCAACACTGACCACTTGCCGCTATCTGCACCCATGTCCATCGAGGGTATCAGTAGCGACCATATTGAGGCCGCTACCATTACTCCCGATGCAAAACCTAGCAACGACTTCTGAAGCCGCACGGACATCGCATCCTTCATGAAAAACACAAAGGCCGAGCCGAGCATCGTGCCCAGAAACGGAAGCAACAGCCCTATGGCTAATGACGTGGTCATCAAGCTGGCTGCCACTTGCAACGTACGGGCGATACTATCGCGCCTTCTTTCTTCAATTCGGCAAAGGCCTTGTCCACTTCCTTACGGTCGGCACCCAGGACCTTGGTTATCTCGCCTGCCGACACGGGCTTGCCTGCATCGCGCATGGCCTGTAATACTTGCTCTTTCATATTCTCATTCGTTTATGTGAATACTAAAATCTTGCCACAAAGATATGACGGTTTTTTGTAAATTGGAAACTCTATCGAAACAATTTTCTCAATCTTGACTGTTTTTGTGGAGATGGACTATGAAAAATCCTCCTTCTCTTTTGTTTTTATTTTTTCATTTTGTATCTTTGTGCTGTATTTAATTTTCAACATATACAAATCTTTACATAAGTATGAAAGTTCTATTGGTTAATGCCGGACCTCATAAGCAGGGAAACACAAATATTGCTCTGAGCGAGATTGCTAAACAGTTGGAAACTAATGGCATCGAGGCGGAAATCGTACAGGTTGGAGTAAAACCAGTACGCTCCTGCATAGCCTGTGCACAGTGTAGAACGAAAGGATTGGAACGCTGCGTCTTTGACGATGATATTTGCAACCGGGTCATCGAGAAAATGAAAGACTCTGATGCTTTCATCATCGGTTCGCCAGTGTATTACGGACAACCCACTGGTGCCGCACTATCACTCACTCATCGACTGTTCTTCGCAGCAGGACAGCTGTTCAAAAACAAACCGGCTGCCGCCGTCGCCGTATGTCGAAGGGGTGGGGCCACAGCAGCTATACAGACCATGAACATGGCATTCCAGATGATGAATATGCCTATCGTCACATCACAGTACTGGAATATTGCCTATGGTCGTGACCCCGGGCAGGCAGCACTCGACTCAGAGGGTATGCAAACTATGAGAACACTGGCAGATAACATGGCCTTCTTGCTAAAGAAAATTCATGCTGACGGAGCACCTCAATATCCTGAACGGGAAGAGTGGCAACCCATGCATTTCATCAGATAGAATCTGCCCGGTACATTGCTTGTTTTATATCACATACAGTTCACGAGGTGTGCTCGGCATTTATTAGTATTATAATGGCGAATATTCATATCATACAGGGAGATTTCTCTAAGAAACTGAAACTGCCAATAGCTGAGGGGCTGAAGGCCGGATTCCCTTCTCCTGCTGACGACTATAGCTACGAGACTCTGGATTTCAACCACGACATGATAAGAAACCCAGAAGCCACGTTCTATGGACGGGTGTCGGGAGACTCCATGATAGATGCCGGAATATGTGACGGTGATATAGCCGTGATCGACCGCTCGCTAGAACCAAGAGACGGTGACGTGGTGGTGGGATACGTCAACGAGGAGTTTACTATCAAATATCTCGACCTACGCCACAAATCTGACGGATATATAGAACTTAGACCTGCAAACCAGCATTTCAAACCAATCAGAATTGACGAGGATGATGACTTTGAGGTGTGGGGTGTGGTGGTGTGGACTATCAAACACTGGAGGTAATTCTGACAACTGTTATTTATCTAAAATATTACTATTATGAAGTACATCGCTTTTTCATTCGTATTTGTAGCCTTGTCTTTATGCTCATGCAGTAAAAAACAGGCTGTTGTGATACAAACTCCTGACGCGCAAGTGCAAGATACTCTGAAGACCATTACGGAAGAAATGGCCTATGAGGGCGTGAACAACTATTGTCATAGCACGTATGACTGGAGCATCGCAAAGGACAATCCTGAAATCATGTATGTACAGATGGGCGAAGAGACGGACTCTGCCTATCAGGTGGTTTTCCGCAGCTACACTGGTGCCTACGTGCATTTCTACGTAGATAAAAAAAGTGGCAAAACAAAAATTGTGGAGAAAGTTCCGAGCCTCGACGTCGAGGAGGAAACAGGAAACATTGATTTGTTTGATTACTTGAAAAAGAAATAGTATTTTGAATTGACACCAATTATTCATTACTACAGCTGCTTTGCCGGCCTGCGCTCATCCACAGCCACGATGCTGTGGATGGGTACGCAATGCTCGCCACCGGCATACTGCTTACCAATTTTGTTTACCAGATAGCGGTCAATGGCTGGGAAAATTTAACCCAAATCGGTCACAATGACCGATTTGGGTTAAACTTTAAAACATTAAATGTGGTCCTTTTCAAACTTTATGAATATCTTTCCAGAATAATCATGCACTTGCAGGTTGACTCTATGTTTCGACGATAAATAATTGGTGAAAATACAATACTACTATGTACGGTATCATTGATTGCGATAATTGCTATGTCTCATGCGAGCGAGTCTTTAGGCCTGACCTGAAAGACAAACCTGTCGTGGTGCTGTCAAATAATGACGGATGTGTGGTGGCACGATCTAATGAAGCAAAACGAATGGGAATCAAGGCCGGGACGCCTTATTACCAACTAGCTGAACTGTTTCCCAATCAGAAGATTGCCGTCTTTTCGTCTAATTATGAACTCTATGGCGAACTTACAGCCAGGGTAATGGCTATCATACACAAGGAGGCGCCTGCCTATTTCCGCTATAGTATTGATGAGTGCTTCGTCTATCTCAACGGCATGGAACACCTCGACTTGAAAGCCTGGGGCGAGGAACTGCACAAGAAAATCAAACGTAGTGTGGGTATGCCGGTAAGTATCGGACTAGCTCCAAACAAGACTCTTGCAAAGACGGCCAGCCATTTCGCTAAGAAATACCAGGGCTACCGACACTGCTGCATGATTGATACTGACGAGAAACGTATCAAGGCTCTGAAACTCTTTCCCGTGGAAGAGGTGTGGGGCATAGGACGACGCTATGCGGCACGACTCGTAAACCTCGGGGTGAAGACTGCATACGATTTTGCACGATATGACCTGGCATGGGTCAAGGCTACATTCAACAATATCGTCGTCGAACGCACATGGCGAGAACTCAATGGCGAGGACTGCGTGCCAAACGAGGAGATGGCAAAAAAGAAGTCTATATGTACCAGCCGTTCCTTCAACGGTATGATAACAGACATAGACGCTCTGCGCACTCACGTTTCTCATTATGCCGCCCGATGCGCAGAGAAACTGCGACGCCAGGGTACAGTGGCTTCTATCGTGGGCGTGTTTCTCAATACTAACCCTTTCCGTGATGACCTGCCTCAGTACTGGAACTTCCAGGAGATGAGACTCATCACACCAACCGCCAGTACCATCACTATCGTACAGACTGCCAACGAGGTGCTCCAGATGCTTTTCCGCCAGGGCTATCATTACAAAAAAGCAGGGGTCATTGTCATGGGTGTCGGACCGAACAGCACTATACAGCAGGACCTATTCGACATCAATGCTGAACAGTTCGAGAAAATGCGCAGGCTCGATGCCGTCATCGACCGTATCAACAAGGTCAATGGCTCTGAAACAATCATACTCGGCAGTCAGCAGTACACGCAAAAAAACGGTAAAGGTAAAGCCGAGGTCTTCGCCAATGCTATCAAGCATGAACCAAAGGGGCAGAGTGTGCAAAGTGGAACCTGCCACGAAACTGACGAGTCGCTTCTGAGGAAAAGCAAAGCTCAGTTCAAAAGCAAAAATCCAACAACACGCTGGAGCGATATCGTCGTACTGAAATAGTAACCATTGATCTGTTTGTACACTATCTTTGCTAACGCGAAGATAGGCTGCGGTTCGGAAATAAACATAAAAACTGCGTTGTTTGTTTTGTATTTCACTCACCTTGCACTATCTTTGCAGAAAATCTGACAACTATTAATCACTTATCGTTATGAAACACGCTCTTATTTCTCTATTACTTGTCTTTGCTGCGACTCATGCCTGTGCACAAGTAGACCCCGTGCGTCAACAAGTGACTTTCCGCCCTGTGACCACTCAGACGGATGAGGATGGTGATATAAACAGACTGTTCATCACCTATGTCACTCCTGATGGCATGGAAAACGCACTCGTTTGCGAGATGCCATGGCCCGTCAGCCCCGATATGTTCATAGGAGGAACCATAGAAGAGGTTGACCTCAATTTCGACGGTAACCTCGACTTAATGGTGTTCCTGGCATACACAGATGGTACTGGACATAATCCCGTCTACGAACCCTATATCTGGGATGTGAAAACTCACTCGTTCATATCTATTCCTGACTCACCCAACTTCGTCAGCCCCTTTGTCATGCCTGAAGAGAAATGTATTGTAATCAGGGAGATTACTGAAAATATCGCTGACTACTATAAGTATGTTTGGAAAGATGGGAAACTGGTCAATACTGACAAATGGCAGGATGACCTGAATGAGCTGGGAAAAGAATAAATGATTTAGTGAAATGGCAGTCAAAATCCTAAGTGTCGACGACGAGGCTCCTCTGGAACTGCTCATGAAGCAGTACTTCCGACGCAAAATACGCAACGGTGAGTATGACTTCTTATTCGCAAGAAATGGACTGGAAGCCCTCTCCGTTCTACATTCTAATCCGGATATCGAGATCGTTCTCTCTGATATCAATATGCCCGAGATGGATGGACTCACTCTCCTGGCACGGGTCAATGAGATGAGAAACCCAGCTCTGCGTGTCATTATGGTCAGTGCATACGGAGATATGCATAATATACGACAGGCAATGAACAATGGGGCGTTTGACTTCGCTACCAAACCCATTGACATGGAGGACCTCAGTCTTACTATCGAAAAGGCCATTCAACAGATTGAATTCGTACACCGCACGCAACAGGAGCATTCGCAACTGGAGTCGCTAAAAAAGGACCTCTCCGTGGCAAGTGATATACAGCAGTATATACTGCCAAGGGTGTTCCCGCCTTTTCCCGAAGATGTGGACAAGGTGGACGTGGCGGCATCCATGGTGGCGGCAAAGGATATCGGAGGTGACTTCTTCGACTTCTTCCGGCTTGATCACGAACGAATAGCACTGGTCATTGCTGACGTCTGTGGAAAGGGCATACCGGCTGCGCTGTTCATGGCGGTGAGCCGCACTCTCATACGCACAAAAGGTTTGCAAGATGTCAGCCCGGCAGAATGTATCTCTGCATGCAATAATCTGCTAGCAGCTTATTCGGTCGACTCTATGTTCGTCACCGTCTTCTATGCCATATACAACGTGCGAACTGGAACCCTTTCTTTCTGCAATGCCGGACACAACCCACCGCTGATCGTACATGCTGACGGTGGTGTCGATGAACTGCCTTTTTCCGACAATATCGTGGTGGGGGCATTCGCCGACATAGACTTCCATGAACACTCTATGCAACTCCAGCACGGTGATACGCTGATGATGTTTACTGACGGGGTCAACGAGGCATGGGATGCTTCGCACAATGAGTTTGGAATGGAGAGATTCCGGCAGGTCCTGGCTGATAATGCCTCGTATGGCAGCCGCCAGATTATTGATGCTGTCAGTCGGGCTCTCAACTCGTTTGCCGGTAACGCTGAACAGAGTGATGATATCACTATGCTGACTGTAAAAAGAATTTGAAGGCTTTGTAATATATTTTAATATTGAATAAAAAGGTTCTTATAGGTGGCTTGGCCGGCTCGCTGTTGGTTGTTGCAGCAGCGGTACTCCTCGTGCGCAATAGCTACACTAAACGTATTGGGCAACTCGAGAATCAAATCGAGGACATGAAAAAGCAGGAGAGACAATCGGCTATCGACAGACGGGTGAGTAAGCAGATGGAGGAGATAGCATACGGCCAGCAGGCTCTATCTGAAGAACGCAGCCGAGAGGCCATACGACAGTCAGAGATAGCTCAAAAGATGACTCTGCGATCCGAGGAGGAAAGGAAAAACGCGCTGAAGGCCCAGGCCAGGGCGGAAGAGTCTGCCCGGCAGGCACGAGAATCTTATCAGGTGGCGGAACAGCAGAGAAAAGAAGCTGACTTGCAGAGACAACAGGCCGACCTGCAGAGACAACAGGCGGTGCACGCAAAACTGGTGGCTGACACGCTCAACTATCTCTCTCTGGCACGCACTCTCGGCTCACAGTCGTATTCTATGTATCAGGCTGGAGAAAAAGACTTGGGAAATATGCTGGCTTATACGGCATACCTCTTCTCCAGGGATTATCATGGCGACTTCTTTGCACCATCTGTGCTACAGGCAATCACTCAGTCGGCTGAAGCACGACACAACTGGAGGGTGCACAACGGAACTATATCGAAAATCGTTTTCTTCCCTAGAGGCAGACAACTGCTCACGGTGAGCACATACGGTGAGGTGTTCGCTCATAATCCAGGGGGTGGACAACTTAATACTCAACGACTGCTTTACGACAGACGACTGTGCTTCCGCGATGCCCTGGTCATGCCTTCTGGCAAAGCCTATGCCGTAAGTCATACGGGACACCTGGCTGTCATCAACAAGGGTGCTGTTAAGGTGGTCAACATTGACAGGGTCTCTAGGCCTTTCTCGCTAGCTGCTGCTGGCAACAACATCCTGATAGTAGGCGAGAGGGAAGCAGCTCTGTATGACACTGCCGCCGACAGGCTGCTCTCTGTGGTGCCTCTTTCTTTCAAGGCGGTTTGTGTCTGCTCACGTGCTGGCAAACCCTTGATCTTCGATGACAAGGGTATGATGTACTTTTTTACAGGTACTAACAATCTGACGGCTGCAAAGGTGCCTGCTCAGGGACAGGTCTGTGCATACGCCTGTTCTGACAACGGACGATACTCTGCCTATGGCACTATGGATGGCACTATATATCTGACTGATGAGAAGGGAAAGGTTAGCAAACTCGTCGGACATCTCTCGCAGGTTAGTGAGATCTGTTTCTTCGGAGACCGCCTGTTCTCGTCTAGTTACGACGGAAAACTGTTCTTCTGGCATATTTGCAACGCACAGATAAGACCTGTAACGCTGATGCATAACAGTTCATGGATCACAGCATTCTCTTTCGACAACAGCCATGAGTATATATGGATGGGGGATGCCAACGCCACTCTCACTGACTATCTCATCTCTATGCCGCTCATCGCTCAGCGCCTGAAACAGAACGTGAAGCGAAATCTCACTCAGGAGGAATGGAACTACTACATTGGCAGTAGTAAACCGTATCGGAAAATAAAGGAATAGGGGAGGGGATGCGTATGAACCAGGCTTTCTTTTTACCGACGAAAAACATGGTGAGAATACTGATGATTTCTTTCTTTATGCTCGCCATGCCCGCTCTTGTCAATGCTCAGGGCATGCCGCTCATTCGTAATTTCTCTGCAACGGAATACGGAGCGCACAACCGCAATTTCGACATCTCTGTTGCCGACGACGGTACTGTGTTTGTCGCCAATTTCGAGGGACTGCTCTATTACGACCGGGCACAGTGGAGAATCTTACATACACCTGAAATCAGTCGCATCACTTCGCTGTATCGCTCTCCTGACAAGACTTTGTGGGTGGGAGGACATGACTTCTACGGAAGGATACAGCGCAGCGACAACGGCTCGCTCTTCCTGCAACAGATGGAGCGTAGCCAGGTGCCGGCAGAGGTCCAGCATAGCGATGCTGACAGTGTGTTCCTGGAAGATGTGGTGCAGACTCTGCGCATAAATGATGACATGATGGTCCGTGTGAGAAATGCAAAAGGTATTGAGATAACGGATAATAACGGACGCTTGATATATGCTATCAACGAGGACAATGGACTGTGCTCTGACCTGGTGCATGAGGTGGATTATGACGGACACGGACTGCTATGGGGAGCAACGGCTCACGGGGTGTTCTGTGTGGAACTGCCTTCGCCCTATTCTTATCTCTTGCCCAAGGATGGACTCAGTGGTGAGGTGAACGCCATTGCTGAATTTGATGGCTCTATGTACGTTGGTAGCAGCAACGGACTCTATGTCGTCAAGGGACAAAAGGCCGAACGTATTCCTTCTGTCAATAATGTGTGCTGGCAACTATGCACCTCTAATGCTTCTATGCTGGCTGCTACTTCCAGCGGGGTCTTCCGCATAGCTCATGGTGGGGCTGTCTCACGCATGACATCCAATTCTGCCACTTCTGTGCTGGCTGATGGTGACAAGGTGTATGTCGGCGAACCGGATGGGGTGTTCTTATATCGCTCAGGACAATCGCCGCAAAAGGTGAGCGATATGCCGCTCGTCACTCAACTCTCTCTCGACGATCAAGGCCGATTGCAGATGCGAAATGTGTATGGTAAGTCGTCTGTACCATTGCCTGAATTTGCTCCCGCCATCTCTGTCACGGATAATATGGGCATCTCATGGAAGACTGACGAGGTGGGAAAGCACTTACAGGCTGTGAAGAATGGAAAACATCTGGCAGATTTCGACAAACTGCTGTTCCCACTGTCGGATATCTCTTTGGGGGTTGTTTACCGACAGGATGACAAACTATGGGTGGGGGCAGACGAAAGAATCGCCGTGGTGTCGCTCAATAGCAGTGCTCTCGATTCGCTCACCGCTCACCCTCGGCTCAGCTTCAGACAGATAGTGATTCAAGGAGATAGTGTGATTTGGGGTGGATACGGGGACATGCCTAAGTCTCTGCCTGACCTCGACAGCGACCAGCATCATCTGTGGTTCTCTTTCGCACTCTCATCAGCCCCTCTCTCTGGCAACACGCTATACCGATACCGACTCAATGATGAGCCTTGGAGCCAATGGTCGGAACGACAGCAGGTGGAATTCCTCAACCTGCCTTACGGATCGTTTACTCTGTCCGTCCAGGCGCAACTGGCTAACGGCACGCTCTCTAAAGTGGTCTCGGTCAGTTGGATGATTAAATATCCTTTCTTCATGAGATGGTATATGGTGATTCTTTATTTCATCATGCTCGCTGCTCTCATCTATGCCGCATTCCGATACCGACTCGTAAAACTGCGCAAAGATAAAGCTAAACTTGAACAGGTGGTGCGAGAACGTACCGACGAGGTGGCACGACAGAAGGATGAACTCATGCGACAGGAGAAAATGGCTTCGGTGGGTAAACTCACGCAGGGACTTATTGACCGTATCCTCAATCCCATGAACTATATCATCAACTTCTCGAAAATGTCTAACGACCTCGCGAGAGACATCAGGACTAATGTGGATGCGAATAAGGAGGTGATGGACAAAGCCGACTATGACGATACTATCGATACGCTGGGTATGCTCTCTGATAATCTCGGACTCATCGACCAGTACGGGCAGAATACATCGCGCATACTCAAGGCTATGGAGGAGATGCTAAAAGACCGTACCACAGGATACCGCGACATGAACCTGCTGCCTGTGCTACGACAGGATGTGAACATGATACCTGCTGTATTTGCCGATGATATTCAACGGTATCATATTCACACGCAGTTCTCTCTACCAGACAAACCTATGATGATGAATGGCAATGCAGAATTGCTCAGTCAGACAATCATGGGGCTGCTCACCAACGCTGTCTATGCTGTGGTAAGAAAGGCACAGAAAGCAGCATACGACGCTATCGTGTCGCTGACGGCTGAAACGGTCAATGGCAGGCACGTCATCACTATACGAGATAATGGCGTGGGTATCGAACAGACAATCATTGACAAAATTTTCGACCCGTTCTTCACTACTAAGACTTCTGATGAGGCTTCTGGTATTGGACTGTATCTGGGGCGGGAAATCATACAAAACCACAAGGGCGATATCTACGTTCGCTCTGAAAAGGATGTGTTCACTGAGTTTACTATATCTCTTCCTTCAATCTCTGTATCATGAACGACAACGATCATTTGAAACAACAGTTGCAAAAGCAGGAAAAACTGGCTGCGCTCGGCATGATGTGTGCCGGTATTGCTCATGAGATACAAAATCCTCTGAATTTTGTCATCAACTTTAGCAAAATGTCCAATTCTCTGCTCAACGACCTCAATGAGGTGCTCAAACCATACTGCGACGGCATGACTGACGACGACCGCTTGGACATGGAGGATATCCTGCACAGCCTCAAGCAGAACCTCACGCTCATCGCCGAAAACGGAGAACGAGCCACAAGCATCATTCAGGGCATACTGCTCTTGTCGCGTGGAAAGGAGGATGAGTATGTGCTCACCGACGTGCGGAAAATAGTGAAGGAGTACGTGTGGCTGTCATATCATGCCATGAGGGCAAATCACGCTGGATTCAATGTCTCAATTCATGAAAACTATGATGAGTCTGTACCCATGTCTATGGTGGTGCCTCAGGATATCAGCAGGGCTGTGCTCAATATAATGAATAATGCCTGTTATGCAGTATGGAAAAAATCTCAGGAGACCACTGAATTCTCTCCTGTCATCGATGTAAATGTGTCGGCAAATGACGGGAATATCTCTGTGTGCATCACAGACAACGGTGTGGGCATGGATGATGAGGTTAAGCAGCATCTGTTCGATGATTTCTTCACTACTAAACCTATCGGCGAGGGCACTGGTCTCGGCATGGGTATCACACGATATATTATTGAGGAAAAACACGGGGGGACTCTCTCTTTCTCAACTGCTGAGGGACAGGGCTCTTCTTTTACAATCTTTATTCCCGTTAAGCAATGAAACACTGGCTCTCTCTGTTCTTTTTATCCACAGCACTCCTATGTGTCAAACCGGCTATGGCGCAGGATGACACGGCCATGAGACAAATATATACTCAGGCAGAGAACGATTATAATGTGGGACGTATTGAGTCGGCACGCGACTTGCTGTTGGGGCATCTCTCCGAATTGAGAGGAACCGTCAGACAGAGTTCTCTCCGACTTATCTCGCTCTGCTTCCTGGCACGCTTCGACACCCAGCAGGCGGAACATTTTGCCGAGATGCTGATTGAAAACGATCCTTATTATACGCCATCTGCTCAAGACCCGCCTGCTTTTGCCGATATTATAGCCGACATAAAGGCCGGTTTGGTAAACACGGTGACAACGGCTTCCAGTCAGGCAGAGACTCTGCCTGAGGTGCCGGTGCCAACTACGCTAATCACTGAAGAGATGATTCAAAACTGTGGCGGACGAAACTTACAGGAGGTGCTGACTGCATACGTGCCAGGAATGTATATGGTTGACTGCAACGATGATATCAATCTGGCCATGCATGGCATATATAGCAATTCGCAGGAGAAGATTCTGATAATGCTCAATGGACACCGGCTCAATAGTTATGCCACTAATATTGCGGCACCTGATTTCAGTATCTCTATCGACAAGGTGAAGCAGATAGAGGTGCTGCGAGGACCGGCTTCTTCGCTCTACGGCGACGTGGCTCTCACTGCTGTGGTTAATATCATTACTAAACAGGGTGTTGACGTGGATGGCATCAGAATGAAAGCGGCAGCGGGCAATCATGGACAGATGACGGCATCGGCTCTCTTCGGAAAACGCTATTTTGATGTCGACATGCTGGTATGGGGCAGCGTTTACCGCAACAGCGGCGAGGAACGACTCGCTCCTGCCGACAGGGCTGAAGAAACGGAGTATGGCATGCCGGCTGAAAAGATAACTATAGGACGAATAGGCAACAGACCTTCGTACGACATGGGCTTGCAACTCTCATGGAAGGGCTTGCAACTGCTCTACGATTCGCACTTCTCGCAGGTCGTGGCTCCTTTCACTCTCAGCTCGCTGGCTCTCTCTTACGACCATGAACGATACTGCACACACAACGGATTCTTTCCCAGTTTCGCTACTAGTTCGCAACATCTCGACGTAGGTTATCAGTTCAATTTTCAAAAATTCAACTTAAAGGTTTCTGCCACTTACGACAAAGCTGACTTTACGCAATATCAGGTGGTAAACGATCTGCCTATGCCTACTTTCGGCAGTTCCATCAGCCTGCCAATAGAAATAGCAGATATCTTCGCTGACTATCCGGGCACTTCGAAATATATCAACGGACAAGAGCAGAACTTAGGGGTGCAGGCGAAGGGTAATTACAACTATGCCTTGGGCTCATCGCACAAAGGGTCATTGAGCTTCGGGGCGGAGTTCCGACACTTTCAACTCGATGATATGCGATATCAGATAGGATATAATTTTGACTGTACTGCTACCGAGGATCCGCTCATTAGAAATCTTGGCACTGGCATGGAAAACAGCGCAGACGTGTACCTGCAGTTTAAACACCAGTGGAAATCGCTTATCCTAAATGCCGGACTAAGATACGACTATAAGCACCGCTTTGACCACTCTGAAGTGAACGAGTTGTCACCACGTGTGGCTCTCATCGTGCTCAGACCTAAATGGCAGGTACGACTCAGCTATTCTAAGTCGTTTGTAGATGCTCCTTTCGTCTATCGTACAAGTAATAAAATCCTTAGTGTCCTCGCTAAAGAGACTGAAGAGGAATATAAATCGCTGCTGCCAGAGAGGGTACATTCACTGCAACTCTCTTTCGCTGCCAACAACTGGATCAAAGGCTTCTCGTTCGAGATAAATGGCTTCTACAATAAGGCTTATGACCTTATAATGACTCATGTCATAGAATACGACAATGCCGGAAAAAACCAAACGGCTGGGGTGGAACTTATGGCCAATTATAAGTGCCCCAGATTTTCTGCCGATTTCAACCTCACTTTCACACGTACGTTCAAAGCTAATATCCTAGGACTGGAAAGGGCCACGCCTTTCGTGGGGAATGCCAATTCTGCTATCGACGATAATAATAACACTCCTGTCGTAATGTCTAATGTGGTGCTCGCATGGCAGACTACTAAACGACTGAAACTACATTCTCACGTGCTCTTTGAAGGAAGACAGTATTCTTACAATACGGATGTGGTGAAACTGGTGGAGATTGACGAACTCATTGCTACTGCCATGAGCACGGAGCATGGCATGGGAGGTATTTATGTGGGCGATAAGATAAAAGTCCTGTTGGAAGATATCATCTTCAAAAAGAAAATACCGGCACGAGCCATCTTCAATGTCGGTGCTGACTACGATTTCGGACCTGTCTCTCTCGGACTTAATGTGCACAACCTCTTTAACACTCGATATGACCGGAGTGGGATGAATACTAACCTCATACCTCAGAAAGGGCGATGGTGGCAGATATCTATTACCTGTCAACTGTAACCTTGAGTTTGTCTTATGGAAAATAATAAAACTGAACTTCGTGTCCACCCGCTCATAGCCATCACCCCGGTAATAATCCTGATAGCATTCCTGGCTGTCGTTATCGCACTCTTTGGCAGCGATTCGCTCAGCGGAGGCAGTCAGATAGCTCTGCTCATGGGCATGGCTGTGTGTGTGACTCTCTCCATGTCAATATACAAGGTGCCTTGGCGCATCTTCGAGAATCAGATGAAAGCTACTATCGGCGATATCAGCGTCACTCTGGTTCTGCTGCTCTGTGTGGGTATGCTCGCTGGCTCGTGGATGGTGAGCGGGGTGGTGCCTACGATGATTTACTATGGCATCCAGATTATGTCACCGCAGTTGTTCCTGCTCACGGCATGTATCGTCTGCGCCCTTGTATCGCTACTCTCAGGCAGTTCATGGACTACTATTGCCACTATCGGCGTGGCGTTGATTGCCATTGGTCATGCTCTCGGATTC